>CALZGZ010000236.1 GCA_945787105.1 uncultured Gammaproteobacteria bacterium | reverse complement strand
GGGAAGAGATCCGTGACCTCATGTCGCGTCTGTCCGACGATCAGGTGCGGGCAATACTGCTGCAACAACTCGACCGCAACGCCGCCGCACGTGATCCGGCGGAACAAGACGATGCGATCGACGAAGTCTATGAGGAGGCACAGGATCTAAAAGCAGGACTCGCGGCAGCGTTACGGGCCGCCAGGACCCTGCCGCAAGTGCCCCGTCTGGTGTGGGCGGGCATCACCGAGGGGGGCACGTTGAGCATGGGCGCATTGTTGTTCGCGCTGGCGATGATTTTCGGGCTTGGGTGGGGTGCCGAGTTGTTGTATCGGCGCGTGACCAAAGCGAGTTTCAGACACCGAGAGGACACCGAAAAACCGAGCCCCTTTGCACGCTTGGGCGTGCTGATCTTACGCGCCGTCATCGAATCGATCGGCATCGCCATATTCGCACTGACCGCATTCGGCGTGTCGGTCCTCGTCTCGCCGGGAGGCGAAGCCGGCGCAGTCCTATCCGTCACCCTGATTACCGGGGTCGTCGCCGTGCGCGTGGTTTCGATCATCACCCGCCTGGTCTTCGTCCCCGAGGTGTCCTGGTTGCGGGTGCTGCCGTTTAGCGACGACGCCGCGCGCGCGCTTTACGACAAGACTATGATCCTGACTGTCATCATGGTGACCTACCAACTCGCGGCCAGTTTATTGGAGGAATTAGCCATCGATTACTACGTCGTCGCCGTGGTGCTGTTCGCGGGGAGTTTGATTTTTATAGTTGTGATGAGTGCCATAGTGTGGAATGCGCGCCGGCCGGTGGCCGAGTTCTTTGGCGCCGTCACCGACGAGGACAGTCAGTCACGAACCCTGCTGCAGGGCCTGGCCGCCAACTGGCACGTGCTCGTCATCGCCTACCTAATTGGTATCTGGATCATCGCCATGGGTTCTCTCCTGAGCGGCGCAGGGCGCGCCACGGCCCCGGGACTGCTCAGTCTCGGCTTGGTCGTTGCGTTGGTGCTCACCGACCTGGCGCTGCGGGAGTTCTTGCGCGCCTACTTCGCGAAAGACGCGGGCCACGATGAGCACGCGACCGAATCCAGCGTATCCACCACCGGTGCGATGCCCCAAGACACCTACGCAACGCGGCGCGACAAAACAGGCTACGAGCAAGTCGTGCTTCGCAACCTGCGCATCGTGCTAGGCATCGTGTTCGCGGTCATGCTCGCTGAGGTCTGGGGGATAGAGATTGACACACTGGCCACGCACATCGTAGGCGGCCGGTTAGCGGCGGCGCTGGTGGATATCGGTCTGGCCGTGGTGCTGGCCTATGCGGTGTGGAGTATCGTCAAGACAGCAATGCAGCGACACGTCGCACCGGAGGAGGACGAGGCCGAGTCCGCGAACGGAGAGATAGGCGGTGCCGGCCGGAGCCGGCTGGAAACGCTGTTTCCGCTGTTCGCCAAGTTCATCCTGGTCACGCTGATGGTGATGGTGGCGCTGATTACCCTGTCGGAATTGGGCGTTGAGATCGGGCCGTTGATCGCCGGCGCCGGTGTCGTCGGTATCGCCATTGGATTTGGCGCCCAGTCGCTGGTGCGCGATGTCGTGTCCGGCCTGTTCTTTCTGCTCGACGATGCGTTTCGCATGGGTGAGTATGTGGAGGTCGACAATATCCGCGGGACGGTGCAGAAGATCTCCACACGCTCGCTGCAACTGCGACACCACAACGGTCCGGTGCACACGATCCCGTTCGGCACCATCAACCACATCACCAACTACAGCCGCGACTGGGCAATCATGAAGTTCGAGCTGCGGGTTCCGTTTGAGACCGACGTGGAAAAGGTGCGCAAGATCATCAAGAAGACCGGCCAGAAGATGATGGAGGATGAACAGCTGGCACCGTTGATCCTGGCGCCGTTGAAGTCCCAGGGTGTGAACCGCATGGACGATTCGTGTTTGATCGTTCGCTGCAAGTTCACCGCCGTCCCCGGTCAGCAGTTCTTCATACGCCGCGAGGCCTACACGCGTATCCAGAAGGCGTTTGAAGAGCAGGGCATCCATTTCGCGCCCCGGCGGGTAATTGTGGAAAGCGCGTCCGGCGGGGCAGTGACGGAGGCCGAGGCACAGGCAGCCGCCGCCGGAGCGCTCGACAAGCAAGACGAAAAACGAGCGTAACCCAGATTTAGGACGTTCTATGCAACACGCAGACAGAAACTGGTTGCCGACTTTCGGGCCGGATGGAGTGCGAACAATCATCGCCAAAGCAAGAGCCGAATAATGACAGATCTGTGGCTGACGCTCGGGCCGATTCTACTTAGCGATGTGGTCAATCCGGTTTTGTTCGCGTATCTCGTCTATGCAGCAGGCACCCGTCGCCCGGTCGCCAACAGCAGCGCCGCGCTGCTCGGTCATACGCTCGCGTATCTGGGCGCGGGGGTCATTCTGGCACTGGGTTTGGAGAAGATCTCGGCGCGTCTGGCCAACCCCGAACCGTTCGATTTCGTGATCGAACTCGTCCTCGGCCTGGTGCTTGTCTGGCTCGCCGTCGCCAGCCGCAAGCCGCGCGAAAAGAGCTCCCAGGCACCAACCGCTGAACTGACTTGGATGACGGCATTTGGTTACGGCGCGGTGATCAACTTCGTGGGGATTCCGTTTGCCGTGCCCTATTTTGCCGCGATCGATCAAATGCTCAAGGCCAACCTCTCCGTGTCCCACACGCTGGGCGTGCTGGCAATGTATAACATCGCCTATGCGCTGCCGTTTCTCATTGTCCCCGCACTGGTGCTGGCTCTTGGCGATCGCAGCCGCCCGGTGTTGGCGCGCATCAACGATTTTTTGGATCGCGTCAGCAGTTTCCTATTGCCGATTCTGCTGGCCCTGGTTGGATTGGCACTGCTTGCCGATGCCGTTACGTTCTTTGCCCGCGGTGAGTCGCTGTTCTAATAGCGAACGCAGTACGGCGTGGGGCCCTTTGCCGGCGCGCGTCCACACTGTTAACCGATGGCGCTGCAGGCCCGGTCACTAAGACCTCGCTGACGTCGAAAAATACTGGATCCGAGGAATCAACCCGTTCCTTTCTCGCCGACGACACGGTCAAGTTGGCGGCGGTGATACCGCCACAGCTCACCAACAGCACTGGCGTCAACCAAGTCTCTTCAAACGGCCTCTGGCAGGTCATCCATCTATTCACCAGGTGAGCGTTTATGCTGCTTGCGGAACGCGGCGTAATGCCGATCCGAGCATGACCATCGACAGACCCGTGGAGATGAGGTCCACCCCCACCAGGACACCGACCGCCCACATTCCCGAGACCGGCCACTGATTCCAAATCAATAATCCGAGTAGCAATGACAACACGCCGCTAATCAGCATCCATACCCAAGCCGACGCCGGTCGGTAATTGAACGCGGCGATGATCTTCCACACGCCTTCCACGACAAAATATGCGACCAGCAACACAGTAAGAAAGCCCAACCCCAGCAGGGGATGTCCGATGACAAAAATTCCACACAAGCCGGTGACTACGCCGAGGAACAAAGACAACATCTTGTCACGCCACGACTCGGCTCGCACCCCCTGCATAAACTGCCCGATACCGGCAACCAGCAACACGACACCGATGGTGATGACCACGGCACTCCCGGCGAATAGGGGCGCAAGCAACGCGATGGCACCGAGCACGAGCAACGTAATACCGAGCATCATCAGACGCTTTGGATCTACCGCTACGGAATCATTCATGATCTTATCTCTCTAATGACAGTTATTTTGTGTTGTACACTAGTCCGCATAATGCACCAAGGCTATAAAATGAACAAAGCTGTCGCGCATGACAGCCACTCCCAACCCAATTAAAACGTACAAGCTGGATCTCAGTCTGGCAGAGATGCCTTGCTCGGCACGACCAACAGCAGGTCGGATTCTTCGCTGCACTTGGAATGACAACTTTGCTGTTGTCATCCTGAGGCGCAAAGCTGCTTGTCCCCGTATAGCAGGGGAAAGGATCTCACCCTGTAAAATTCACCCCTGCATCCAACACGGTGAGATTCCTCACTGCGTTCGGAATGACATTAAAGATTCGGCACGACCAACAACAGGTCAGATTCCTCACTGGGGAATAACAACGTGTAAAGGACAATCGGAGTAAATGCTCCGGTCCTAAGTTCCTACATTTGCGCTGCAGTCGTCTGTCAGCGGCTGGTGGATCCCAATTCTTGAGGGTCGAGCACATGATCGCGGTTCTTGTCGGCGGCACGAAAATCGGCGCTGGTTGAATTGAGAAATTCCTTTAGATCCAGACGGCCATCGCCGTTGCGGTCTGTATCCGGTATCCGGTCTGCGTTCAACACCTTGAGCTCATCACCTTTGAGCGCCCCGTCACGGTTGTGGTCGGCGCGGTAAAAGGTGTTCACCATATGGCTCCGGAACTCTTCATAATCTATTTTCCCATCGCCGTTGGCATCCGCGCGCACGAAGTACGACTTGGCCATAACTGCGCCGGATAGTGCGACAAGGCCAAGCATGGTCAGCACCACGAATACCGGTGTCCTTTTTGTCACCATATTCATCTTCATTGCTACCCTCCCATAATTTTCCAGCTGCCGTCCGGTTGCCGGCACGCAGTGCCATATGCCTGCTCCGTTTTTCCGCCAACGGTGATGGTCTGCTGGAACTCCCGGCAATACTGGCCCACGGCGTTTTGATAGGTGCGCACCGGCGCGACGCTGCCCGAGTTACCCGAGTCGGGATTCACCCAGCTCGTTTCCTCGCCAACCCGGCCGTACTCAAGAGAGTTCTGATAGGCGTGGCTCATCTTCATCCGATCCACTTCATCCATCCTGGCGCCGATCGCTGCGCCGACCAGCGCGCCGCCGACGGCGCCGGCAAACGTCGCTATCGCCTGCCCACTGCCCCTGCCAATCTGATTGCCCAGAATACCGCCAGCCGCCGCGCCGAGCAGTGCCCCCCGGTCCTGATGGGTGGTTTCGCAGGCGCTCAATAACAGCGTGGCCGCGACTATAACAACTGAAATCCTCATCGATGTGCTCCACGTCAATGCGAAGGGTTCGGCCGATTCAGGCCCGCCCGTGGCCGTTGTGATTGAAAATCTTGCTATAGAATACGCTACCACCAATGTGGCCCTATTATCTACAAGAATTTTCGTTGCAACTTTCTCTTTACTTTTGGTTATGTTTTTTGGACGGTTTACACCAGCGCTGTGAACCTTCTGATATCATCAATGGTCTTTCGTCCAACCGTTACCAAATTTTTAATTCGCGTACAGCATGATTTCGCAAGCCGCATGCACTGATAATTCAAGGTTCAACAAAATGGATGACCGATGAGTATCTCTTTGCAGCAGATCATTGTGTGGTTCGTTATCGGCGCGATAGCCGGCTCACTGGCGGGCCTGATCGTGAAACGTAGTAGACAGGGTTTTGGTCCCTTCACCAATTTGGGCATCGGCCTGGTGGGCGCCGTCGTCGGCGGCTTTTTGTTCTGGCTACTGGGAATCGACCTTGGACTGGGCGACATCTCGGTGAGCCTCGAGGACGTTGTCGCGGCATTCGTGGGTTCCATTGTGTTTCTGGTGTTGCTTCGCTGGATAAGAAAACCGCGGTAACAATCGATATCAGAAAACGTGGATACAAAGGTATAGGATGACGCGCTTTAAACGACGCATGCTGATCGGCACGCTGCTCGTCGTGCTGGTCGGAATAGTGCTCGGAGTCCTGCTCTACGTGCCGACCCGCAATGCTCTGCTACGCGCCGAGGCGTTTGAATTCCGGCGCATGCTGGTGACACAGATAGATGACCAAGCCTACCGATTCTTTTTTATTACCAATCGCATTGTTGAAGCCGACAAGGGGCCTCTCGCAGAGCGCTTCCGCAATGAACGCGGGGACGGACTCAAGTTCGGTTTGTTCGACACACACATCGAGCCGACCCTCGGTATAGGAATGATCCTTAATCCGAGCGAGTGGTTTCAGGATGAAGAAATCAGGTTGTCGAATGTTCGCACTCTGGAGCAGTCCGGCTTTACAGAACAACTCAGCCAGCAGGTCCAGGCATCACCGTATCGATCGCTGTTGATCAATGTGAACGGCTTCAGGGAGCGCTTCCCATCAGCGTTGCGTAAGACCGCATTCCTCGGACACGTGCTGGACATCAATACGCCAATGCTGGTCTTCGACTGGCCCGGGGATCAGGGCTCCTCGCTTCGCGGTTATCGACGTGCGCAACGGATCGCCACAGATTCAGGTAAAGACCTGGCTCGCGCCCTGCAGTTGATCATCCGGCAGGTGCAACCCGAGCGGTTATGGTTGGTTGCCAACAGCATGGGTGGGCAGGTGATCGTCGATGCCTTCAGCAATTTATACCAGGAATCTGATCTGGCGGATGCCGAAACAGAGATTGAACATGTCGTGCTCACTGCACCGGACGTCGACCGCAACGATTTCAACGACCAGTTCAAGAATGAAATCACGGCACTGGCGACGAAGTTGACGGTTTACGTTTCCTCCAACGATCGCGCACTGCTGATGAGTCGCGTGCTCAATTGGGGGCGACGTCTGGGAGAAAGCACGGTGGACCCGTCGAATCCAGACCAAGCCGAAGAGGCCAACTCGCTGCTGCAGCTGATCGAACCCGATAAAGAGCTCATCAATTTGGTGGACGTCACGCCCATCAACCGCACCCGTAATTTTCACAACTTCAGCCTGGAGACGCCGGAGTTTTTTGACGATTTGTATCTGCGTTTGATTAACGCCGACACACCGCGAAGCCGACTACAGTACCCGCTTCGTCTGCCGGACAATCGGGTGTACTGGGTCCTGACCCGCGGCCGTTAGCGACCAAGCATGCGATTCATCGCCCACATAATCGGCCGCCTCATACGGTATCTGACCATCGGCACGCTCGGCTTCGTCGTTGGCGCGCTCACTTTATATATCTTCTGGGTGCGCAGCGGTCCACCCCTACAGCTGTGGCATACCGAAACCCTGACCGAAGAATTCACAGTGGAAAGAACGAATTCGATCGTCACCTTCGAAGACTACCTGCGCCTGGAAGACAAGTTGTTCGCACAACTGGAAGATCAGATCTACGCGCGCACCGAAACCGGGCCCGCGTTCGACCTTGCTCGCTATAGTACCGGCAGCGCCGCCGACCCGCACCACCGCCGGCCCAACTGGAACCGCAGCTTTGAACTCCCCGCCAACACCCCAGCCGGCGGTGTGTTGTTGTTACACGGCATGTCCGATTCGCCTTACAGCTTCCGCGCTCTGGGCGAGGCCCTTCATCAGCGCGGTTACTGGGTGATCGGCCTGCGGCTGCCCGGTCACGGCACCATCCCCTCCGGGCTAAAGCACGTCACCTGGGAGGACATGGCCGCCGCGGTGCGCCTGAGCATGGAGCACCTGGCGTCCCAAGTGGGTCAGACACCGATCCACATCATGGGTTACTCCACCGGTGCGCCGTTGGCGCTGGACTATTCGCTCAACCTGCTGGAAGGTGCCAGCATCCCAATGCCGGCCAGCCTGGTATTGATCTCGCCCGCCATCGGCATCACCCCCGCCGCCGTGTTGGCAGAGTGGCAGGCACGGCTGGCCGCCGTGCCCGGCCTGGAAAAACTCGCCTGGACCCAGATCCTGCCGGAATTCGATCCGTTCAAGTACAACTCGTTCACCAGCAACGCCGGCACCCAGGTGCATCTGTTGACACGGAACGTGGCACAGCGTGTTGAAATCCTCGCCGCACAGGGTCCGATCGAAAATTTTCCACCGACATTGGTAATTCTATCGACGGTAGACGCCACGGTGTCGACGGATGCCGTGGTCGACAACCTTCTCGAACACCTGGCACCGGGTCGCCATGAACTGGTCCTGTTCGACATAAACCGCAACAAGGTCAACTCGACAATTCTGGTCTCCGACCCGGGTCCGTTGACTACCCGCATGATGGCTAACGATACCTTGCCGTTTGCCCTCACCTTGATCAGCAACGAAAACAACAAGAGCACAACGGTGGTCAGCCGACACAAACCACCGCTGTCCGCCAAGACTGAAACGGAGCCCCTGAATGCCGCCTGGCCGCGCGGCGTGATCTCGCTGTCCCACGTCGCCCTGCCGATACCGCCGGATGATCCCTTGTACGGGCAACGCACGTCCCCCTACGCCGACCAAACCCTGCAGCTAGGTCAGATCGATATTCAAGGTGAGCGCGGTTTACTGAAGTTTTCCGCCGACTGGCTGCTGCGTTTGCGCTATAACCCGTTCTATGACTACCTCGAGTCCAGAGTGGTAGAGTGGGTAGATGGCGTCACCAGGTAGACTTTAGAGTCGTAGTTGTCACCGCAACGCAGTCACCCGTTTGTCAAAAGTCGCGCGGCATGCCTCATGCTAGCTCACGCCGCTGTTTGCGTTTACGGCACAACAAGCTTATGCGCCACGTCCGTTTCCGGTTCGCGATACTCGCCCTGAGTGCGGCGGCTTCACATCGTTGTCACATGGCTCCAATAACCTAGGGTTATGCTATATTATTGGCGCCCAAAGGAGCCGTTAGCCACCACACGGCACACAGTAGCGTATAAGTGTGGGCGGTAACGCCACCATCACGGTCTGTGTTTCGACGTGCGGATAGCAGGGGAGAACACCCTTGACGACCCGCAGCGCCTACCAAGATAAGATAAACAAGAGGAGACAACCCGTGCATCTCAATCGTCTGCTACAAGCCTCGGCCCGGACCCTGACTCTATTCAGTCTATCGATGGTTATCGGTCCAGCTTCCGCCTCCCCATACCCAACGGTAACAAAAGACGACTTAGCCGAGGAGAGGGTTTACTCACCCTACGTTGACCGCGCCTATCCGGACCAGGTGCTGTTCGGCGATACCCACTTCCACACTGATCTGTCTTTTGACGCCGGCCTGGTCGGCACCACCCTGGACATGCACGCCGGGTACCGGTTCGCGCGCGGCGAAAAGGTCATCTCGAACACCGGGCAACCGGTGCAGCTCATCCGCCCGCTCGATTTTCTCGTAATCACTGATCACGCCGAATTGATCGGCCTGGCGCCGATGCTCCATGCGTCCGATCCGCTGCTACTTGCCGATCCGTGGGGTAAGTGGGCACACGAGCGATTCAACGCGGGCCAGGACGGTCGCATGGAATTGTTTCAGAACATCGTCAAGCTGTCGACGATCGAGGGGACCAATCCGTTTAGCAGCGATGCCGCAGCGCGCAGCATCTGGCAGCGCTTTATCAAGGTGGCGGACACGTACAACGAGCCCGGCCGGTTCAGCGCAATGACCGGCTTCGAATGGACCTCCACACCCAAGGGCGACAACTTGCACCGTGTGGTCATGTTCGCCGATGGCGCGGACAAGACCAGCCAGATCCTGCCGTTTTCGATGTTCGACAGTGAGGATCCGGAGGATCTGTGGAAATTCCTCGCCGCTTACGAGGCCAAGACCGGCGGCCGGGCGATCGCCCCGGCGCACAACGGCAACATCAGCAACGGTTTGATGTTCCTGGACAAGACCTTCAAGGGCGCGCCGCTGACGCGGGCCTACGCAGAGGCGCGCTTGCGCTGGGAGCCGCTTTACGAGGTGACCCAGATCAAGGGCGACGGTGAGACGCACCCGCTGCTGTCACCGGAGGACGAATTCGCCGATTACGAGACCTGGGACGTAAGCAACATTGCGGGATCCGCGCCCAAGAAGCCGGAGATGCTTCAGTACGAATACGGGCGCTCTGCGCTCAAGCTGGGGCTCAAGCTCGGCAAGGAACTCGGGGTCAATCCGTTTAAGTTTGGCCTGTTCGGCGCGTCGGACACCCATACCGCGCTCGCCACCACCCGCGAGGAGAACTATTTCGGCAAGTACCAGAACACGGAGCCGTCGCCGAAACGGCACGGACACGAAGTCATCCCCGCCGACAATCCCAAGCTGCGCATTCTTACGTCGCAGGAGGCCGCCTCGGGCCTAATGGCGGCGTGGGCGCGCGAGAACACCCGCGAGGAGATCTTCGATGCCATGAAACGCAAAGAAGTTTACGCCACCACCGGCACACGCATACGCGTGCGTGTGTTTGCCGGCTGGGACTTCGAGGCCGATGAGGTCTCGCGCCCGGATTTCATCGCCCAGGGCTATCGGCGCGGCGTGCCCATGGGCGGCGATCTTACGGGCGCGCCGCAAGGCGGCGCGCCACGCTTCATGATCCGCGCGCTGCGCGATCCCGACGGCGCCAATCTTGACCGCGTGCAGATCATCAAGGGGTGGCTGGATGACCAAGGCGGGACCCACGAGCGCATCTACGATGTCGTGGTGTCGGACGGCCGCAAGATCGGCGCCGACGGCCGCGCGAAAGATCCGGTGGGCAGCACCGTCGATGTGGATAAAGCCACTTACACTAATACCATCGGTGAAGCCGTGCTGGGCGCGCATTGGCAAGATCCTGAATTCGATCCCGCGCAGCACGCCTTCTACTACGTGCGCGTACTGGAAATCCCGACGCCGCGATGGACCACTTATGACGCAGCGTTCTACGGCATCAAGCGTCCCGATAATGTACCGGCGACGATTCAGGATCGCGCTTACACCTCGCCGATCTGATACACGCCGAAAACGTAACACTATGAATATCGTTAACGGTCTGTTCTTGATTGTGGTGGGCCTCGGAGTAATGGGGTTCGGTCTGATGCTGTTCTACGCCCTGATGCCCTTGTTCTATGCCTTTTTCGGCGCCGGCGTCGGCTTCTGGCTGGGCACGTTATTGACCGGCACCCCGCCCGAACAAATGAGCCTGATCAAGCTGCTGTTCGCCTTGGGCGGTGTTATCGTATTTGCGGGCGGCGCTTATTTCTTTGAAACTTTCCGGCGCATCCTGATCGGCATCGGCCTGGGATCACTGCTGGGTGGCTTGATTGCCAGCGCCCTGGGTCTGACCGGTTTTCTCGGCGTCGTCATCATGCTGATTGCCGCATTCATCGGCGCCGGGATCACGCTCGCCGTGTTCGATACGTTCATCGTCGTGGCGTCGGCGCTGGGTGGCGCAGGACTGGCGATGGATGGCGGGCATCTCATTTTTCAGTCCATGGACGTTCTCGACCGCACCACCATCGCCGGCGGCGCGTATACGCCGTTGATCATCTGGGTGGTGTTGGGCGCCATTGCCATGGGATGGCAATTTGCGAACCTTAAACGCTGGACCGGGAATGCGCGCTGATCCACTCGGTGTTCAATATAGTTAGTGAGGTAGTTCCTTGCGCTGGTTGAAAGAACCCTTGTTCCATTTCCTGCTGATCGGGGCGGGGCTGTTCGTGCTGTTTTATCAGGTCAGCGACGACACCGCCGGCCGTGCCGATCGCATCAATGTGACCGCCGACGACATCGACCGTATGGCCGCCCTGTGGTCGCGCCGCTGGCAACGCCCACCCACGCCGGCCGAGCTCGACGGCCTGATCGAGAGCCACATAAAAGAGGAGGTGCTCTATCGCGAGGCGCGCGCGCTGGGCCTGGAACAGGACGACACCATCGTGCGCCGGCGCATGGCGCAGAAGATGGAGTTCCTGTTCCAGGACATCGCGCAGCCGCCAGAGCCGACCGATGAGGCGCTGCAGGCGTTCTTGGAAAAAAACGTGGCGCGCTTTCAGGAATCCGCGCGCTTGAGCTTCAAGCATGTCTACCTCAGTACCGACCGGCGCGGGAAACAGGCAGTCCAGGACGCGCAACTGCTGCTGGACGACTTGCGCATTCATGGCGCGGATGCTGATCCCGCTGCCGTCAGCGACCCGTTGATGCTCGACCATCGATTCGTGGACCGCAGCGAACGCGAAATCGCCCGCATGCTGGGGCGGGAATTCACCGACGCGCTGTCTGCACTGCCCATCAAACAGTGGCATGGGCCTATCGAGTCCGCGTACGGCCTACACCTGGTGTATGTCCACGAACGCGTCGCACCGCGCGTACCGGCGTTGGCGGAAATCCGCGACCGAGTGCGCATGGAACTGCTGTCCGAGAAGCGGCGTGAAGCCAACGAGGCGTTGTTCAAGGAACTCAGGAGTCGCTACGAGATCGTCGTCGACAAACCCGACGGCGAGCGCCTTGCCAACGTGACCGCGCCTTCACAATGAGATCCAAGCGGTTCCTGCGACTGCTCGCTGCGGCCATGTTGCTGTGGATAGCTGGTCCGACGCTCGCCCATGAGGTCCGGCCCGGTTACCTGGAACTGCGCGAGATCGCCCCCGCCACGTACGCAGTCCTATGGAAGGTGCCGATGCGCGGCGGCGCGCGCCTCAAGCTCGAGCCCCGGCTGCCCGACACCTGCCAACAGAAGACCCCGCCGTCGTCCCAAGATGCGGCTGGCGCAATGGTCCAGCGCTGGTCTCTCACCTGTGACGGTGAATTGAGCGGCGGCGTCATCACCATCGATGGCCTGGCGCAAACCCTCACCGACGTACTGGTACGCATAGAATGGCGGGACGGCAGCGTGCACACGCAACGCCTCACGCCCGGCAAACCGTCCTTTGTGGTGACCGGCGCCGCGAGTGTGTGGCAGATCGCGTCGACCTACCTGGGGCTGGGCGTGGAACACATACTGCTGGGAATCGACCACCTGCTGTTCGTGCTCGCACTGTTGATCATTGTAAAGGCATGGCGGACGTTGGTCGCCACGATCACCGCGTTCACCGTGGCGCACAGCATCACTTTGGCCGCAGCGACATTGGGTTATGTCCATGCACCCCAGCAACCGGTGGAAGCGGTGATCGCGCTCAGCATCCTGTTCCTGGCCACGGAGATCATACACACCCGCCAGGGACGTCCCGGATTGGCCGAGCGCCGGCCCTGGCTGGTGGCGTTCGTCTTCGGTCTGCTGCATGGATTCGGGTTTGCAGGCGCATTGGTCGAGGTCGGGCTGCCCGAGCAAGCCATCCCGTTGGCGTTATTGTTCTTCAATATCGGTGTCGAGGTCGGCCAACTCCTATTCGTCGCCGCAATGATCGCGCTGCACCGGATGTGGATGCGCTTCGAGGTGCGCCCCATGCGCTGGGCACAGATACTGCCCGTGTATGCCATCGGCGGCATTGCCACCTACTGGACTATCGAACGGGTCGTCGGTTTCTGGGGCTAGCAGTCTGTCGGACTTGGGCGAAAAATTGTATTCATTGACGGCTTCCTCTGATCGTCGACCGTTTTAATGTTTTAGCAAGCCGTTGTGCTCAATACGAGACAACAGGCTCTATTT
>CALZGZ010000235.1 GCA_945787105.1 uncultured Gammaproteobacteria bacterium | reverse complement strand
CGTGCACACATGGCAGTTCTCGTGGGGACTGATTTCTTCACCGTGGAAGTGCTCACGCTGCGCGGCTTAGTTACCTACTACTTGCTGTTCTTTATCAATCTAGAGAGCCGTCGCGTTGAGGTCGCGGGAATCACGCGCCATCCCAATGAAGCCTGGATGAAGCAAATTGCCAGGAATGTCACCATGGACGAATGGGGTTTCCTCGAAACCCGCCGATACCTGATCCATGACCGCGACACGAAATTCACGGATTCCTTTCGGTCAATTGTCCGTTCGGGTCAGGTAGAACCCCTGAAGCTTCCAGCTCGGAGCCCGAATTTGAATGCCTTTGCGGAGCGCTGGGTAAAATCGATCAAGGACGAATGTTTATCGAAGTTGATTCTATTCGGCGAACCTTCACTGCGGCGCGCTTTGCGCAGTTATCTAACGCATTATCATAGCGAGAGAAATCATCAAGGTAAGGACAACGTCGTGCTGTTCCCAACGTTGACCAAGGATACTTACCCTGTCAATGGGTCCGTTACTTGCAGAGAACGACTCGGTGGGCTGCTGAAGTATTACCATCGAGAAGCAGCATAAGTGTGATACATACTCGGACACGATAGTTCGGAACCTGACTATAGAAGATGATGGCCGACTTGTTTCCCTCAGATCCCAAGCGCATCCGGGAGCGAATTCGCCGCTACGAGCGCGCTCTGAAAAAGGAATTGGAAGCCGGCTACGGTGGAGACGGCTACGGGAAGCGGTATTTGCTAGGACCGCTTTACATGTTGCTGGGCGATGTCGACGGTGCGCTGGATTCGTTCGATTGGTACCAAGAGGCCTACCCTGGCGACAGTGGCGACCCGTACCAATACCTGACATGGGCGTTGGCACTATTCCGCGGTGGTCGCAGGCAAGAAGCGCGCAACAAACTCTACCAAACAATGCTTCATAACCTCTATCTCGTCCCATTCCTTCTGGGTAGGAATCCCCAGCCCCTCGACGTGTGGCACGGCAGCAACTTGGCTTGGATTGAGCACGCCGTTGAGGTCCCGCAAGCATTGGTGAATCTTTGGGACAATGCCGCGCTCAATTGGGCGCGAGAGGTTTCCGACCACCCAGTCGTCCGAAAAAACGTTGCGCGTTATGTCGCCATCCATCGGGAGCTAAAGAGCGAGCGACCTGGGCCACGGCGATCTGCCCTGGTGCATGAATCTTTCGCCTTGAAGACGGCCCTCATTCCGTAAGACTGTAGGTGACTGTGGAAATTCTTCACATCTCGTGTACTTTTGGCACTCAAGACCTCGAAAGTAGCCGCATGAGTTTCTTGACCACAAGACTAGACGACCGACTCCAACGCTTATGCGGAACGCGTCATCGGCTCTATCCGCCGAGAATGCCTGGACCACGTGATCATCCTGGGAGAACGCCATCTCAAACGTATCCTTTCCAGCTATGTACGCTACTATCACAGCGCGAGAACTCATTTGTCCTTGACCAAGGATGCGCCCGACAGTCGGGCTATCCAATCACCAGAGCAAGGCACGGTAGCGGAACTCCCGCGCGTCGGTGGCCTGCATCATGAATATGTACGGATGGCTGCTTAAGATAGATCAATAAATAGGAGGCACAGGCTAGCCTCCATGATTTTCGCTGGAAAACGTACTGTCGAGATCTAGTCCAGCTCCCTCTGGCGGCCTGACCTATAATTCGCCATGCACAGGTCCAGCTTCCTATCGCCGCATGAACGCTATTTCGACACCAACAGGTCAAAATTGGGCGCCGATTCACACGCAGATAAGTAATAACGAGCGACAACACCGGCCGACGGAAAAGTGAACTATTTCTCGGCGTAAGCCTTATCCAAGCCTTCTAGGATCTTCAATCCCTTTTTAACAGACCCCTTCGCAGCCAACGCCTTAAAACGTGATTCCGCATCAAACTGGGCGACAGCAATCGTCGATAACTCGTCCATCAGACGATTAATACTGACTCCACGTTGCCGGGCCAACTCCCGCAACCGCTCATGTTTTTCATCTGGTAATCGAATCGTTAACGTTGACATTTTCTACCTGCTATTCGTTAAGAAATTGTTTGGGTGTCACAATCGTTAATTGTGCAAACCGAAGTTCGGATCGAACAAAATCCCGAACGTTATGCGTGACGATGCGTGAAGCCCCGCCCGCTAAAGCCAGTTCGACGATATGATTGTCAGCTTCATCGGGCAAATTTGGGCGCCACAGGAAATAGACCTCGACCCAACGGCATACGTGCATAAAGGCCCGCCACAAATCCATTCGCTCTTTTTTTGAGATCGGTGCTCGATCGAATAGTGCGTCGCGCTTAATAACCGACTCATACTCAGAAAATAAGGCCTGTCCCATTAAAGGTTCGTGTTCACCTAGAAAACAGCGACGAAGCACCTCTCGCCCCGCTCCATCGGCACTCATTATGGCGGCGACAAAAACGCTCGAATCGATGACGACTATCACAAATACATGATAGCATATATGCTGTCATCTGCCACCTGTCCCTTGGTAGGGTCCTATAAAATAATCTCGCATGATTTTATTGGCGTTTCTGAAAGAATAAGAAAATTCTGTTAGCGATATTGACATGATAGCGCTGCTCGAAAGCTGTAACGGAGTTGCTTATTGTTCCGTAGGGTGTCGTCGCTACTTGCTATAAAGCCAGTGTGACGAGAATGTGACTAGCTTTTGGCATAACGTGTCCGTGTGTGTCACTCCTAGTCACATTTACGCTGGGCCCAAGCGCGTAATTAGTTGATTAAGTACAGTTTAATGTGGAAGGAATGGTCTTCGGGAGGCAGGGGCCGGTGGTTCGAATCCACTCACCCCGACCACATTAACTCCGACAAATCAGCAAGTTACAACGGTCACTCCTTCTTCCTCTGGGCCTGTTTCGTCCAACGTGAAACCCAAACGTGAAACCGAGGGCATCATCGCTGAGAACCTACTGCTCAAGCAGCAACTTCTCGTCGTTTGCCGCCCGCGGCAACGGGCACCGAATCTGTTGCCGGCAGACCGATTTCTATTTGGCTTCTTTTCACTATTTCTTCGGCCCGGCCGCATTATGAAAACGGCCGTGGG
>CALZGZ010000234.1 GCA_945787105.1 uncultured Gammaproteobacteria bacterium | reverse complement strand
GCCCGGTCGCCGTGCAGCACGTTGCGCATCTCCCGCGGCGACAAATACAGATCCGGACCGCCGTGGTCGGGAATCAGAAACCCGTAACCGTCGGCATGCCCGCTGACGCGGCCCTGGATCATGTCCATGTGGGAAGGCAGCGCGTAACGTCCCTTGCGGTTCTTGATCACCACTCCGTCGCGTTCCATTGTTCCCAACAGCTCACGGAGAGTCTTTTTATCCTTCGCCTGGCGCAGCGCAAAGGCGCGAAACAGCGCCGCCTCGGCCAACGGCTGGTTGCGCTCGGCAAGGTATTTGAGAATCGCCCCGCGGGTGGGGGTTTGTTCAGATGGTTTACTTTTTTTTGACATCATCAGCGCTGCTGGTTAGAGTTCTCCGCCCTTCCGGCGACACGCATGCCGAGGTGGCGGAATTGGTAGACGCGCTAGCTTCAGGTGCTAGTGGGGGTAACCCCGTGGAGGTTCAAGTCCTCTCCTCGGTACCACCGTTATATCGTAACAGGCCTACGTTCGTCTGCCCCCCGCAGGGTCTGGCCCCATTCTTGCCCAACAACCCGTGTACTCCGCCGTATTCAATCAAACGGATGCCGCAGGCAGATGGTGTCATCGCGATCAGCACCAGTGGAGATGAGATCGACACTGACCTCGGTTAGCGCCTCGATCCTGGCGATGTAGTCTCTCGCCGGCGCCGGCAGGTCTTGCATCCGGCGCGCCCCCGAGGTGGAATCTTGCCATCCGGGTAGTTCCTCGTAGACCGGTGTGCACTGTTCAATCGCCGCCGCGCCGCTCGGTGGCAAAGTCAATGTTTGATCGCCGCGCTCATAGGCAGTGCAGATCTTGATGGTTGGCAAGCCGTCCAACACATCCAGTTTGGTCAAGCATAGCCCGGACAAACTGTTCACCTGATGCGCGCGCCGCATTGCTACGGCGTCAAACCAACCACAGCGGCGGGCACGCCCAGTGGTGGCACCAAACTCTTGTCCGCGCTCGCCCAGGTGGCGGCCGATATCATCATTCAGCTCGGTGGGAAATGGTCCGCCGCCGACGCGGGTGGTGTATGCCTTGGCCACTCCCAACACGTAATCGATAGATAAAGGCCCGATGCCGCTGCCTGAGGACGCCGCCGCCGCGGTGGTATTCGACGAGGTGACGTAGGGGTAGGTCCCATGATCAATATCCAGCAACATCCCCTGGGCCCCTTCGAACATCACCGACCTGTCGGCCTTGATGTGTTGCTCCAGCAATGCCGACACGTCCGCCCGCAACGGCGCCAACCGCTCCTTGAATTCCAGGCATTCGCTCAGCACCGACTCATAAGCTACGGTATCGGTTTGGTAGTAGTGCTTCAGCGCAAAGTTGTGGTAATCCATGACCTCGCCGAGTTGGTCGGCGAACCGCGCAGATTCGATCAAATCGCCAAAACGCAAACCGCGGCGCGCCGCCTTGTCTTCATAGGCCGGTCCGATACCCCGCCCGGTGGTGCCGATTGCCGTCTTGCCGCGCGCCTTTTCTCTCGCGACATCGAGGGCGATGTGATAAGGGAGTATCAGGGGGCATGCCTCACTGACGCGCACGCGCCCAAGTACATCGACACCTCGGCTTTCAATGTCTTGAATCTCCCGCCACAGTGCCGACGGCGATAGGACCACGCCATTGCCGATCAGGCACAGAACGTTGTCACGCAGAATTCCCGATGGAATGAGATGCAATATGGTCTTATTTCCATCGATGACCAACGTATGACCGGCATTGTGGCCACCCTGAAACCGCACCACCGCATCAGCGCGATCGGTGAGCAGGTCAACGACTTTACCTTTTCCTTCATCCCCCCATTGGGTGCCAATCAGCACG
The DNA here is from genome assembly GCA_945787105.1 of uncultured Gammaproteobacteria bacterium. Classification (GTDB taxonomy): domain Bacteria; phylum Pseudomonadota; class Gammaproteobacteria; order Arenicellales; family JAANXG01; genus CALZGZ01. The sequence goes on along the minus strand of CALZGZ010000234.1, from coordinate 2,023 downwards.
ACTCGCTTGGCCATTTCTCGTCTTCCGGTTCAACGACCGCCCATCGGTCACAACGCTTGATTAATGTTTTGTGAAATACAAAAGGATAATACCGGCAGCCATGCTCAGGGAGCCAAATATGCGCAACTGCCTGTCAGTTAACCCATCAATGACCGCCAACATCCGGCGCAATCCTCCCGGATTGAGAAACGGCATGATCCCCTCAAATACCAACACCAGCGCGAGCGCCGCCAGTAGATCTTGCCATTCAACCATGGAACAACAGAGCCTGAACCGGCAACGCTGATTTTATTCTGGTCGCGCCTTTTTAAAATACCTAAAAAATTCTGAGTCCGGCTCGATGACGAGCAGGTCTTTTTCGGTCTGAAATGTCTCTTTGTAGGCATTCAGGCTGCGATATAGCGTGTAGAATTCAGAGTCGCGGCCAAACGCATCGGCATACACCGCGGTTGCCGTTGCATCGCCTGCGCCACGTACCTGTTCCGCCTCGCGAAACGCATTGGCCAACGTAATCTCTCTTTGCCGTTCTGCATCGGCGCGAATCTTCTCCGCTTCTTCGGCACCCTGTGCGCGCAGTTCCTTGGCGACCCGCGAGCGCTCCGCGTCCATGCGCTTGTAGACCCGCTCACTAATTTCCGGGTCCCAGTCGACGCGTTTCAGTCTTACGTCCACGACCTCGACGCCGATCTCACGCGCTTGTTCATCCGTCGCTTGCTGCACGATATTCATGATCTTGCCGCGATCGCCGGAGATGACCTCCTGCACCGTGCGCTTACCGAATTCCTCACGCAAGCTGTCATTGACGCGCTGGGCGAGCCGCGCCCTGGCGCTGGATATCAACCCGCTCACCGTGACATAGTACTTGGCGACATCTCGGATCCGCCACTTAACAAAAGAGTCAACCACCAGGTTCTTCTTTTCAATCGTCAGGTAGCGCTCCGCGGCGGCGTCCATGGTCTGGATGCGGGCATCAAACTTCTGTACATCTTCGATGAACGGAATCTTGAAGTGAACTCCCGGTTCGTCGTTCGATTCGATGATCTCCCCGAAGCGAAATACGATCGCCTTCTCACGCTGATCCACGGTGTAGATCGCCGACGACGCGCCGGCCACCACCAGGAACACCAAAACCAATCCAGCCAGTAGTTTCGTATTCATTCTTGCCCCCTCCTTTCGCGGATACCGATACGGCTGCGCGAGTCCCGACTCCGATCCACGCCCGCCCCGGCGTCCCCTTCCATACCGCTGATGTTGCTATCCGAAGTCAACCCCGACGACGCACCCGCGCTCCGTTGGCGCATCAATTGATCCAGCGGCAAGTAAATGACATTGTTTCCACCGGACGTATCGATCATCAACTTGCTCGAGTTGCTGAGCACCTCTTCCATGGTCTCCAAGTACATGCGATCGCGGGTAATGTTCGGCGCTTTCTGGTACTCGGTGAGCACCTGAGTAAATCGTGATGCCTCACCTTCGGCGCGTGCTATCACGCTCGCCTTATACGCCTGCGCCTCTTGAATCGCCCGCGCGGCCCGTCCGCGCGCGCGCGGTATAATGTCGTTGGCGTAGGCCTCGGCCTCATTCCTCAACCGCACCTGATCCTCGCGCGCCTTGACCGCGTCGTCAAACGCCGGCTTGACTTCCTTCGGCGGCTGGGCGTCCTGCATCTCCACTGCAATGACGTTGATACCTGTTTGGTATCGATCCAGGATGGTCTGCAGTAGCTTACGCGTCTTCTGCACCACCTCAGGACGGCCCTCGGTCAACACAAAATCCAAGCCATTGGATCCGACCACTTCGCGCACCGCGCTCTCGGTTGCACCGCGCACCACGATCTCCGGATTGTCAGCCACATGAAACACCAAATCGCGCGGATCCTTGATGTCGTACTGTATGGCAAGCTGCAAATCAACGATGTTCTCGTCGGTGGTCAACATCAGCGCCTCACGAGGCACCAAAGAACTCTGGCGGTTGCGCCCGGTAGTCCGGTAGCCAACCTCCACGGTGTTAACCTTCTGCACAT
>CALZGZ010000233.1 GCA_945787105.1 uncultured Gammaproteobacteria bacterium | reverse complement strand
CGGTGGTTGCCTATGTTCTGGGTAGCGGCGCAGCGCGCGGTTTCGCTCATGTCGGTGTACTCAAGATCTTGGAAGAGCACGGGATACGGCCAGATATCATAGTCGGCACCAGCGCGGGGAGTTTGGTGGGCGCATTGTACGCAGGCGGTATTCGGGGTGAGGAGTTGATGCAAGCCGCGTTGGAGCTGGAGCGTAGCGATGTGGCTGACTGGGCACTGCCTAACCGTGGCGTCATTCGCGGCATGTTACTGCAACGGCTGGTCAACGAGCGCCTCAATAACCGCGCCATCGAGCAACTGGACATTGTCTTTGCCTGTGTGGCAACTGCGTTACGCACCGGTGAACGCACGGTATTTACACGCGGTAACACTGGGATGGCGGTTCGCGCTTCCAGCAGCTTTCCCGGTGTATTTCGCCCAGTAACCATCAACGGTCAGGAGTATGTTGACGGTGGGGTCGTGAGCCCGGTTCCAGTGGCGGTGGCGCGTGAACTCGGCGCCGAGTTTGTTATCGCAGTGGACGTATCTAAGTTGCCGAAACAGGATGCGAACATCGACAGTACTCTGCAAGTATTGCACCAGTCATTTCTCATCATGTCTCAAGCGATGGTGGGCGCCGAACTTGAAGATGCGGATGTCGTGATTCGTCCTGACGTGAGTGAGATATCACTTATGGCATTTGACAAAAGAGAAACTGCGATGAAGGAGGGTGAGCAGGCAGCGCAAGCGTCGATCCTCCAGATCAAACAACTTCTCCTGCAGAGGGCTCGCGACAAACGTACGCGTCGATGGAACGCCACGATTCCCGGGTATTGAGCATGCGTGGATTGGTACCGCCAGATCCGGAAACCGATGTGTCGCAGGCCCACTATGCAGTGGTTTATGTGCCGCGACGGAGTAGAAGCCGTTTTCCGGCGGGCAGCGTCGAACTGATGACGTCAGCACAAGACGCATTGAATCATGCGGACCGCAATGCAAAGCGATACCCGGCTCGTGTGATTGGGCCATCGAAGTCATCGGAGGGACAATCGGTTTACTATCTCTTGGAGTGGTTGAAAAAAGGCCCATCGAATAATCTCGCGCCACCAACAAAACCGGAAAGCTAAACCATGTATATCAATTTCAACGAATTGGACCCCGCCCAGGTGTATTTCACGATGATTCAAACCGTGATCCCAAGGCCCATCGCTTGGGTGCTGTCGGAGAATGCCCAAGGCGGTTATAACTTAGCACCGTTTTCTTACTTCAATGCGGTGAGTAGCGAGCCGCCGCTGATCATGATATCAGTGGGTAAAAAGCCAAATGGGGAATTCAAGGACACTCGCGTCAACATCGAGCAGCGCCGGGATTTCGTGGTACATATCGCCCATCGGGAGGTGCTCGATGACATGAATCAGAGCTCGGCGACTCTGCCCGCCGAGGAATCGGAACTGGAGGCGCTAGGCATGGATACCCTTGCATTCGAGGGTTCACGATTACCGAGGTTGGCAGATTGCCGCGTCGCCTTCGGATGTGAGTGCCATGAAATAAAGGAGATTGGTGGCGTGCCCCAGTCGTTGATACTGGGCCTGGTTAAAGGCGTGTACGTCGCTGATTCGATCACCACCCAAGACGAAAAGGGACGTTTGAAGATCCATGCCGATCGCTTGGACCCGCTCGCGCGCTTGGGGGCAAGCGAGTTCATGACCGTCGGCAGCATAGAAACACGCGTACGCCCGAAATAGCCCGCGCACCCGGGCGGTCATTTCCCTCGGAACCCACGCACGGTTCGCGCGGCGTGTCCACCTATGAGAAAAAATAGAGGCCAGAGTCTACAACTCTGAGCCCTCTTTTTTTTCGGTTAGTGCTCGAGACGGATCAAGGTAATGGAATGCGGATCTTCTGGCCGGGGTAGATCAAATCCGGATCCTTGATCACCTCTCGATTGGCCTCGAATATCTCCGGATATTTGCTGCCGTTCCCCAGGAACCGCTTGGCGATCGCCCACAGCGTGTCACCTTTTTGGATCTCGTAATACTCGACTTTTTGTTCTTCTGGCGGCGCGCTGAGTTCGTCGGCATTCACGGCTTCGATACCGAGTACGTTGCCCGCCATCAGTACCGCTTTCTCCATGGCCGTGCGGTCCCTCGCTTTACCCTTAACCTTGGCGATACCATCAGAGACCACGATATCGAGGCCATCAATCCCCGGATTGTCGGTTTCGATATGTTGCTTGATCTTCTCGCCGCCTTCCTCCTCGTCATCGAACAGCTTCTTTCCTATCGCCTTTGCAAAATCAAACAGCCCCATAAAGTCCTCCTCGAGTTGGTATGGTTATATCGCTGGGCGAGTATAAAGTATTAGGTATGGCACTGTCGCCGTGTACACGCGGTGGGAAAACCCGTGCGCGTTCTTAACGAGGTGGTGACACACGTGCAAGCGTGACTAGCGTACCCAACGACTCCGTGGGCAAGATCTTGGTTTAGCCAAGACCCCGGCGGTGATTGCAACTCAAGCAGCACCGGAGGTAACCTTGTCTAATCAGTAGATCTGAACGGATACACAACCAAGTCTGACAATTTTGCGTGTGAAACTCTGAGAAATTGAGACATTTATCACTGATAGTTGCGGGTTTGGTAGCGATATTATCGGCATGCACGACGCTGCCCAAGGATTACGAGCGCGCACCTTCCAATGCGTTTTCGGACACCGATGATACAAGACTCGGCCGGAGTCTTTCGCCCCGCGTGAGTCGCCACCCGGGTGAATCGGGTCTCGAACCACTGGTCAAGGGTACCGATGCATTCGCCGCCCGTTGGATACTCGCCGATGTGGTGGAGCGCAGTCTCGATGTGCAGTACTACATCTGGCACGACGATGACACGGGAAAACTGCTGCTTGGTCAATTGATGCGTGCGGCGGATCGGGGTGTGCGGATTCGACTGCTGCTTGATGATATCTATACATCAACCTATGACTTGAGGCTATCCACGTTAGACCGGCACCCAAACATCGAGGTGCGTGTATTCAACCCATTTCTCGCGCGCAAGCGTCGGTTCCTGGAAGGGATCACCAGTTTTCGCCGCATCAACCGACGCATGCACAACAAGTCGTTCACCGCCGACAATCAGGTAACGATAGTGGGCGGGCGAAACATAGGGGACATCTACTTCGAAGCTCGCACCGACGTCAATTACGCCGATTTCGACGTAATGGCGGTCGGTCCCGTGGTGCGCAGCGTTTCCGAAGCCTTTGACACATATTGGAACAGCGACTTTGCGGTGCCGATTAACGTGCTTGAATCACCAGGCCCCCCTGAAGGGCTCGACCAGATTCGCGCTGTCCTGGAGCGACATGCCGAGGCGATGCGGAAATCGGAGTATATTGATGCCGTCCGGAGATCGGAGTTCGCGGCACGGCTGGAGCGCGGAGGTCTTGTCCATTATTGGGGCGGAGCCTGGGCGGTCTACGACGACCCACGTAAGGCCGCCGGAGACGCTGCGGATCCCTCGGGGTATATCAAAGCGCAAATGCGGCCAGTGGCACTGGATACCAATTCGGAGTTGTTTGCCATCTCGGCATATTTCGTGCCCGGCAAAGAAGGCCTGCGTCTGTTCAGGCAGTTGCGCGAGCGCGGAGTTCGCGTTCGTGTCTTGACCAACTCGATGGTCTCCAACGATGTGCCGGTGGTACACGCGGGTTATGCGCGATACCGCAAGCCGATGCTGCGTGCCGGTGTGGAGTTGTACGAGATCAAGCGCACAGCCGTGGCGCCCGGCCGTAAATCCAAGATAGGTCTGGGTGGTTCGTCGCGAGCGGGCCTTCATTCCAAAGCATATATCTTCGACCGGCGCAGGATCTTCATCGGGTCGTATAACCTGGATCCGCGGTCGAGGCGAATCAATACCGAGTTGGGTATCCTGTTCGAGGATGCGAAGTTTGCCGAATTTGTCGCGAGACGATTGGACGACGTCTTGGGCCAAGTGGCTTTCAGGTTGGAGCTCAAAGAGATTCCGGCAGGCGATGGGGTCGGCGGTACACGCTCGGTGATCGAATGGGTCACCGAGAAAGATGGTGAAGAGGTGCGTTTCGATACCGAGCCGGATACCAGCGTATGGCAGCGCGTTCGGGCGTGGTTCTTGTCGTTGCTGCCGATTGAAGGGCAGTTGTGAATTTGCGGCGTGAAGCACAGGTCCGGCCGGCAACTTGCAAGGAGTCCGGGGCAAGTCGAGCAAGCGCAGGGATGTTCTGCGTATTACGATAGCAGGCGTCGATCGGCGCACCGGCAAGGTCCGCCACGCATCGGAGTTCATCGCTTCGCTGGGGGTGTCGAACTATACCTTCCCGCCGCCTTCCGATTTGTCATCGAACAGCTGCTTTGCTGTCGCCTTTGTAAAATCAAACAGGCGAATAAGGTCTTTCTCGAGTGCCGTGTTTGGATATTCAGGCGAATGTCAAATAATTGATTTGGCGGTGTCGATGGCTCAACTGCCGAACCCAACCTCCGTCAAGACTGACATGGGTCCGTGTTGTTCTATGAGTGCTAATTGCTGCTGATTTTTCACGAACAGCGATCCCGCATAACCCAGGCCATTGATCGAAACCGCGTCAAAAAATTCCCTGGAACGCGGTATCAATAACATCCACTTGCCGGTGACCAATAGATTATAGGGACCGGATTGGTAAATGCCGTCCGGCCGCTTGACGGGATCCAGGCCGACGGTCTCCAGCATCGCCGAATAAAAAGCGAGCAGCATGTCTGGCTTGGGCGCTTGCGGCCCGAGTCACACGAAGGCGTGACGAAACGGCAATTGATCGCACACACCGACCCGCCCGATCGGCGACGCCGACCGCAACAAGGGTTCCGCAGGAATACGCGGTCCGGTAGCGACGAACGGCAGAGGCACGAGCTGCAGATGTTTGTGTGATTGACTGGCGCCGGCCACCGTGCCGCCATTATAGAAACCCAGGCTGGGGAATTCTCCTAGACAACGCCATAGCGCGGCAAAATCAGACTCGTTGAGTAGCATCTCCTGGTGTTCGAATTTCCGCGTGACAATCAGCAGATGATGTTCAATGACATTGAATTTGTTGAGCACGGCGAGATGAGTATTGGAGACGTCGCTGACGAATAGTGCCGGTTCCGGCGGCAGAAAGGGATTTACGTGCCGCCCACTGGGTTTCACTTGTTGTATTCGTTGGTTTTGTTCCTTGCGTGCCAGGCTGGACACTACGCGGATCACGAAAGCAACACCGTGGTCCTCAAGGAATGTTTGCTCGGTATCGATGGTACGCAGCACCCCGTGTTCAATGGCGAGCCGCGACTGATCGATGATTAATTGCCAAAGCGTGCCGGGTTGGAATGTCTGCGTGCCGGGACGGTGGACGAGTTTTGAAGACGGATCTTTCATGACGTTATATAGTAAAGGAATCGTTCAACTGGTGCGGAGGCGGCGATGCATATTTATCTGGTGCGACATGGTGATGCGGTGTCCGCCCATCCTAGCGGCGACCGACCGCTGAGTGACCTGGGCCGGCGTGAGGCGCAACGGATGGCCGATTTCCTGGCCCATGCCGGCGTGTGCATCGGCACCATCGTGCATAGCGGTAAGGCCCGCGCGGCGCAAACCGCAGAGATCTTGACTGATGGTCTGGATGGCAATATCAAACTCGACGTTTGGCCGGGCCTACATCCAAACGATCCGGTGGCGCCAGTCGCCGCGCGATTGAGCCGCACTGGTTCGGACCTCATGGTTGTTGGACACCTGCCCTTTATGGCCAAGCTGGCCGGACACCTGGTCTATGGTGGGGACGACGCAATCTTGGAACTTCACACCACTGCGATAACGTGTTTGCTTAGGAGTGATGCGGGTATGTGGTTGATTGAGTGGTTGATGTATCCGGCTTTGCTCGGTGTTGATTAACAACAGAAAAGGGGTTTGTTTGTGGTTGGTTCAGCAGCATTAATAGTGCATGGCGGCGCCGGTCCGATTGCCGAAGACACGGTGCCGGCGCGCCTGTTGGGATGCCGAGAGGCGGTGCAGGCAGGTTGGATGGTGCTGTCGCATGGCGGGTCTGCAGTGGACGCGGTGGAGGCGGCGGTGGTGACCCTCGAGGACAACCCCCTGTTCAATGCCGGAGTCGGGTCACCGACAAACAGCGATGGTCAGGTTGAACTCGATGCATCAATCATGGACGGTGCACAAGGCGCCGCCGGGGCGGTGGCGGCGGTCAAGCGAATCAAAAATCCCATACGTTTGGCGCGCCGGATTATGCAGGATCAACGTCATATATTACTGGTCGGAGAGGGTGCGGAGCGATTCGCCCGCGCACACGGTATAACGCTGTGTGATCCGCAAGACTTGATCAACCCGCATCCGCGGCGTCCCGAGCAACAGCACGGGACCGTAGGCTGTGTCGCACTGGATCACGCGGGTCGACTCGCAGCCGCTACGTCGACCGGAGGAATCGCCAACAAGTATCCGGGTCGCGTGGGCGATGCGGCACTGATCGGTTGTGGCACCTATGCCAATCACGACAGTGGCGTGTCGTGTACCGGTATCGGCGAGGCGATTATCCGAGTGGTATTGGCGAAAACGGTGGTCGATCTGATGCGTCCCGGTGTGCCCATACAGGTTACCGCCAAACAGGCAATCGGCATACTTGCCGAGCAAACCGGTGACGAGGGCGGCGTGATCGTGGTCAACGAACGGGGTGATGTTGGCTATGCACGCAATACGACGCACATGCCGGTGTGTTGGGTGCGTGACGGTGGCGACTTGGTGACGGATATCTAAGTAGACAGGTTTCAAGCTGTAGGCGATGGGCGGCATGTGGTCTCATCCCGAGGTCTTCGGGCTTGCCGTTATCAGCATTTGATCTAATGCAAACAACGCAAAAACAGGGGCCGGACTCTGTGATTCCGACCCCTGTTTTTAGTTTGTCATCAACCGGAGTCTCCGGACCCGCAAGTCGATCCCGATCCCGGTCCATAACGGGCTAAGATTTCCATCACTTCCTGCTCCTCGATGTCGCGCCAGCGTTGGTAGGCATCGGCTACCGCAAAACTCAGCCCACTGCGGATGTTTGCGCAATATACCTTTGTCGCGAGACCGGCGATCAGATGAACCGATTGGTCATGTCCTGTGGGTACCGCCACGATTACTTGCTCCACCGCGAGACGGTGCAGGGCGGAAATCGCCACCCGCATCGTCGAACCGGCAGCTAATCCATCGTCGACGATAATGACAATGCGGCCCGCCAGCTCGGGAAACGGCCGGCCACCGCGGAATTGCTCAACACGGCGGGATACCTTGTCTATTGCGTTTTGGGTACTTTGCCCGACCTGGGCGCTACTCAGGCCGTAGCGGGCAACTTGTTGCTCATCAATCCACACACTGCCGTCGAACGCCACTGCGCCGTACCCCGCCTCTGTGGTCCATGGCAACAAGATCTTGCTGACTACCGCGACGTCGAGCGGTTGCTTCCACTTGGCTGCGATTGCCGCCGCCACCGGCACGCCTCCTGCCGGAATCGCCAACAACAACGGATGCAAATCGCGGTGGTGATGGAGCATTTCGGCCAATCTTTCGCCCGCATCCGCACGCTCGCGGAACACGCGAACTCGATCATGGAATTTTGCAATTTGATGGATGTTTTGCGCGCGTTGCACCGACTTATTGGCATGCGGCCAGCGAAACGCGCGGCAAACAAAGCGACGCAACCCGCGTTAGCGGGTTGCGCGGTATGCCAGTCAACAGTAACGCAAGAGGCAAGCCTCCCGCCACGAGCGGATTAGCGCTCGCAAAGTGCCTTCGCTTGTCCGATCCAGTTGTCGCGTAGAATTCGACCCGGGAACTTGATGATGGTTGCCTCTAGATGCTGAATGTCTAGCGGTGACAAGTCGGCGATCTGCCGGTAGGAAACGATGCCTTCGGTCTTGAGCTTCTTCTCCAAACCGGGACCAATACCGGCGATTCTTTTGAGATCATCATTGGCGCCGAGCTGAAGCTGAACCGATGCCGTGGCGGCTTTTGCCCGCACTGCCGGTTTCTTGGCCGGCCGGGTCTCGGGTTGGGTCTTGGCAGGTGCTTGACTGCGCGTCCGTGTAGCGGCCTTAGAATCGCGCTTCGTGGCTTTGGTCTTTGACGGTAACGCAGCCGAAGTCTTGGCGCCGCTCAGGACCAGACCGAACCAGTAATCCCAGGTCTGCTTTTGGATCTCGAGGCAGGTGTGGACGGTGCGGGTTGCATAGCGCGAGGCCTGCAGGTACGGTCCCGGCGCCAAGGTCTGCTTGATTTGATCCGCAGACCGAACCGCCCAGTCTGTCGGTAGTGCACGGTAGGGCGCGTGCAAACCAGTCCAGTCGGTATTGGTCCATGCGTTCTGGCCCCACAGCCGGGACCAATATGTAGGGACACCGAAATCCGGGGACGACGCCCACAAGCGCTGCTGCGTTTGCCGCCAATAATTGCTGAAATCTTCAAAAATTCGTTGTTGCACGGGGGTATATCTCCTGGCTGCATTGAGTGCCGATGTATGGGCGCCTTTATAGCAATAATTTTTGTGCAGTGCAACATTTTCGCCATCGGAGCGGGTCCGGTAACCAGACGACGCGCCACTCGTCGCCCTCACAGGCTCGCCAAATCAACGGTCTGACCGGTATGCGCAACCGTGACTGGCGCCCGGAGTTCGGTATTGAGCTTTTCCGCCAGGGCTTGGGCGGACGCGGTTTCACCATGGACCAAGTACAGGGGCGGTTGATTCTCGAATCCGCGGTACCAGCGGGCCAGATCGCTCTGGTCACCGTGGGCCGACAGTCCACCGACGGTATGAATCGTTGCCGCCACCTTGATGGTCTCGCCGCGAATCCGGACCCGCTGGCGGCCGTCAACCAGCTGTCTGCCCAGCGAGCCCCGCGCCTGATAGCCGACAATAATGACGTGGCACTCCCGCCGCCACAGATTGTGTTTAAGATGGTGCACGATACGGCCGCCATTGCACATGCCACTGCCGGCGATGACGATCGCGCCACTTTTCAGCCGGTTGATGACTCGTGATTCTTGAACGGTTTCCGTGAGGTGCAGGTTTTTCAACTCTGGCATTTCGTTGAGTCGCTTGCGTAGCTTGGTTGCCTCCTCATCGTAGAGATGGGGGTAGTCCCAATAGACCTTGCTCACCTCGATCGCCATCGGGCTGTCGAGAAACACCCGCCAGTTATCGAGTTTCCATGGTTGGTAGTGATTGCCCAGCATGTACAGGACATCCTGGCTGCGGCCGATCGCGAAGGCAGGTATCAAGATGTTGCCGTGTTCATGGGCGGCGCTCTGGATGATATCGCCGATTTCACTGATCGTGCTGTCCCGATCACGATGCAGGCGTCCACCGTAAGTGCTTTCCATTAAAACCAAATCGGCAGTTTCAATCACAGCTGGGTCGTGCAAGATGGGTGTGTCGTACTGGCCGAGATCACCGCTGAAGACCAGTGTTCGCTGCAACGCTCCTTCACGCAGGGTCACTTCGACGATGGCCGAGCCCATGATATGTCCGGCGTCGTAAAAGCACACGGTGATGCCGGGCAGGATTTCCTTTCGCTCGCGATAACCAAGGCCGTCCAATCGTTTTAATGTATCGAGCACATGCTCGCGTCGATAGAGGGGTTCTATGGTCACCAGTCCTTTGCGCAAGCGGCGGCGGTTCTCGGCCTCGGTGTCGCGTTCGTTCAGATCAGCGGCGTCCAGCAACAATATCCGGCACAGGTCTTTGGTTGCATTTTGGGCATATATCGGTCCTTTGAATCCGCGTTTGACGAGTACTGGCAACCGGCCAGAATGGTCGAGGTGTGTGTGGCTCAATACAACGGCGTCGATAGTATCGGCAGCGAAAGGAAACGGATCGCGATTGCGGTCTTCGTCCTTCCTGCTTCCTTGAATCATTCCACAATCGAGCAGAATCTTGTGTGGTCCGACTTGAAGAATATGACAGGAACCCGTGACTTCGCCGGCAGCGCCGAAAAACTCGAGCTTCATTTAACGCTTCTTCTGAGTATCTAGATAACGACGCAATATAGATTGTTGACCATCGGCGTTGGCTTGCCGTCACGGCGTCGGGGTCTGCGTGACGCAGGATAGTGATGATCAATCTTGCTACGTAGGTTTGCTCCGTTTGTTGATATTTTTCGGGGTGTTACTTACATCGAAATTGTGGCGCGGCGCCGATCACCTTTTGCGCAGTCAGACGCGCTACTTGATCCACCGCGACGCCATTTTGTTGCGCAATGCGTTGATATTCGGCCTTTCGTTGACTGTTCACAGAGTTGACCGTCGCCTGCACGTCTGCAGGCGCGTTGGGCTTGGCTACGCGCGCATAGCCGTTATCCTGCTCGCATACCCAGCCTGCGGATTTCGCCTGTGATATGTCAGCGGCGAGCACGAAACCACTAAACAACAGGCCGGCCAGCAAAATTATCGCGTTAAGTAATTTGAATATCGGCATTGTCTTCATTGTGCCTCTCCTCATCAAAACAGGCCCTTATTTTCCGATAATAGGTTATCAATATCTTTCTCAACCTTGACCCTGATCTCATGCTCGATCTTGACATTCATGTTGATTTCTATGGGTTTGTCGGGTGCCTGTACCTTCACGGTCGGCGCGCAGGCGAGTAACAAACTGGCGGCCACCATGGTCACCGCGGCAGTGTATATTGTGTCTCGATATGTCATAGCAGCTAGGTATCTTAATATTGGCGGGTATTGTACCCGTTTATTCCTGAACCATAACTGAACATATCGTGTGATTCTGTTATCGGTCAGACTGAATATCTTTCAATATTTGTTTGCTGAAATCACCTGTTAGTATACCAGTGCGTAATAGGCCGGGTAATTCGCCGGAAAGGTTGAGATTGAACGCTATGGGATAACCATTGTATAGGCCGGGATTCCGTCCTTCCAGCCGTAATCGAACCCGGTAGGCGCCATCGGGCTCATAGTTAATCCATATATTCATTGCGTCGTAGCGAAAATCTTGCAACGCCTGTAGCGCAATATTATCTATCGGCGCCGCTGCGTCCTCACCGGCGCGATAACGCAGTGTTCCGGAACCAGTGCTGTGAAGCTCGGCAGCTTTGATTCCTACTCCGTCACCTACAAACGCGAGTGGAATCGTCCCGGTAAGCCGGCCACTACCGGACAATCCCCGTTGATCGAACATTGCCAAGACTTGGCCGAAATCAAGGCCGGCCACACTAACCGTTAAGCGGTGCTCTTTACTTCCTAATTTTAGGATCGTGGGCTGGACGGCGAACCCCCCGCCGAGGATGTGCCAGTGGCCCGCGGTGAGTTTAATTGTGTCGTCACGTAAATGAAAATTGATACCCACGTCAGAGATCGCAATTTCGCTTGCGGCCTTAGCCTGCTCGATGTTAATTCGCACATCGTAGTTAGCATCGAAAACATCTTGGCTGGTAAGCTCGATGTCCAGGTCCGTAAAATCGGTGGTTTCATAGCGACCTTTGATTCCCGCGCCGCGTAGTGTCATCGTGCTAGTAGCGCCGCCGTCCCAGATGAACTGGGCGTCTCCGGAAAAGGCCCCGGACGCGAACGATAAACCGTCCCAGCTTTTGTCGAATAGGGGTTTCACGTATGACCACAAGGTTGTGACATCGAACTCAGCAATGGTCGTTACAGCGGTCATGGACGGATGTTTTGGTTCGATACGCCAGCTTGCGATCTTTGTTTGTCCAATTTGAGCCGCGCCTAGCGCGGTTATTTTGCGATCGTGATGATCGAACTGACCTGTTAATGACAAAGCGCTCATTGCTTTCGGCCAATCCTGCATTCTCACCCCGGCGGCGGAAAACGTTCCCTTGGCGCGTAGCCGGCGATCGGTGTCAAACGCGGCATTGACTTGCAGACTTTCAGCGGTCATCTCAAGTGACGGAAGCAATGGTTGCGACGCGGACGCGTGCAGTTCCACTCGACTGTGGTCACCCGATGGTATAACTTTCCCCGTTAGCTGAAGTTGCTTGGTATGCACCGGCGTATCTGGATCGAGGAAGATCTCCAGCGAGTTTGTGCGCGCTACGAATGAGTCGACGGTCGTACGCCAACCGTTATCGCCGTTAATTGTTCGTACTTCGGCTTCTATGTCAAACTCTGCTTTGGGAATATCAATCGACGCATTTTCGTCTCCCCAATGGACATCCGCCAACAACAATCGAGATTTTGGTATCGCCGCAAGCCGCCACTGATCGTTGTTCACGTGTAAGCGGAAATCGATCTGTCCGCTGAGCACCATCCCTTGTTGCCGCCAGCCGCGCCACGAGCCTTGTCCCAATCCTTCGAACTCGTATTGGCCGCCATCGCCGGTCAGTTGACCACGCACGCTGAGTAATCCGCTATCCATGGTGAGTTGTTGCAGGGTGGTGTGCACGTCCCGGGGTACCAGCTGGTTGCCTTGCGACCACTTCCGTAATCGATGAAGTTGCGCAGATCCATCGAGGGTAGTATTCGCGGTGAATGGGTGGGTCGCTGTTAGGCTGGCAACCGATTCGCCGTTGAAGGCGAGTGTGAACGCTGCGGAGAGTAATTCGGGATCAGCGACTAATTGCAGGGTTTGGCGCTTATCTGATAACAGCACAGCGATTTTGTCTGCCCGTTTTGCTAGTTCCAGTTCCCCGCTGAACGTGCTGCGCCCCCATTGAGAGTTGAGCGAGATCTCCATGCGTTTGACATTCATGGGCGGTAATGGCGGCAAGCGCGGCGTGGCGGCGCTGGCCGGAGTTGGGCTTTTCGCTAACTCCTGGCGCCAGGTGAGGTCGCCCGATTCTACGGTGACCGCGGTGAGCGCCATGGCGGTGAGCTGATAACGGGCAGTTAGCCCGCGTAAGTCCAAAGCAATGGGCCCATACGGGGTTTCGGTTTCAAAGGCTAGCCGGCGGATGGTGGTGTGATCCCAGCGCACCGATTCGATATCGATAATCACTGATCCGAGTCCGTTGCGCTCGGCTGCCGAGTGAATAATCACCCGCGTGATATAGGGGAGAGCGAGCCAAGTGCTGGCGGCCAGCAGTGCCAGCAGGGCCAGGACACCGCTCAGACGAAAAACGAGTTTTCTTGCGTCAGGCATCTGTTGGTGTCGGGACTGGGGACGCAAGCCGGTCAATTAACGTGGCTTCGGACGATCGATGAAATCGGTCTAGGCGCACATGGGTAGTTGTGGGCATAGTTTGTCACATCTAAGCGCTATAATCCCGCCACCGTTTGTCTGTTACGGACATAACTCGCCGGTAGATGGCAAGCTGTCGTTGACTAGCGAGAGAATTATGTCATGTTGAAGTAATGGAGCCGAAATCGTGTGATCTCTCAGAGAATCAAGGGTTCGTTGCAGGGGCCCGGAAAATTTAACCCATAAAGCCGTGGGATGACGGCTTCGAGTTAATAACGGTATCTAAATTCGGCAAGTGAAGTGACCGAAATGAGTGAGATATGTGGTGTTCTTTTATGCTTTGGGAGCACCTAGTAATAATCGAACTTTGTAAGTTCACTGGATTTGTAACTAATTCAAGATGGGTAGACAACTGATTTTGTTACGACACGCCAAGTCATCGTGGGATAGCGGGGCGAAACGTGATTTTGATCGTCCATTAAACAAGCGCGGACTTCGTGATGCGCCCCGTATGGGCCGTTGGCTGAAAGAAAAACGGCTTATTCCGGATCACATCGTCAGCTCTCCGGCAAGGCGCGCAGAATTAACCGTGAATGCAGTGATCGGGGAATTAGGTTTGACCAAGGATGGTGTTGTTTTTGACGACGTTCTATATCTGGGTGATTGTCACGCATTATTGCACGCGTTAGCGAACTTTCCTGATACGTCGCAATGCGGACTAATCGTGGGACACAATCCGGGTCTGGAAGATTTGTTGCTTTATCTGTGTGGCGATGCGGCGCCTCGGGCTCGGGATGGAAAGATCTTGGTCACCGCCGCTATTGCGCGGATTGCAATGCCGGATAATTGGCACAATTTTAAGCAGGAAAGCTGTGACTTCCTCGAGCTCGTGCGTCCGAAACAGATGGAGTCACGATGATTTGTGGCTGCGAAGGCATGCCACGCGTCGCCCGGTAATGCGCGAGACCAGCGCTTTAACCTGTTTTACCCCAAAGCTGTTCGAGCCGACGGTCACGACCGCAACCATGGCGATACAACTTATAACGTAGCGGGTTCTTTAAATAATAATCCTGGTGATATTTCTCCGCGGGATAGAACTCGGTAGCCTGTGTGATCTCGGTGACCACCGGCTCGGGAAACGTCTTGGTATGTTCTATATGTGTTTTGGACTCTTCCGCAAGACGTTTTTGATCGGTACCATGATAGAAGATTCCCGGACGATATTGACTGCCTCTGTCGCAAAATTGACGATCGGATGTGGTCGGATCGATGTTTGGCCAAAACACCGCCAATAATTCCTGGTAGGTAATCTTGCGTGGATCGTATTTGATTTGCACGGCCTCGGTGTGACCGGTGATGCCCGCAGACACCTGCTGATAAGTCGGGTTCTTGGTACTGCCCCCGGTATAACCGGATGTAGTGGATATCACCCCGTCCAGCTCATCATACGGATGCTCCATACACCAAAAGCAACCACCGGCGAATGTCGCGACTGCATAGCCATCGCCGTCGGTGTTCGTCTTTGGGGAGGTCTCCGCTTGTGCGGCCGTGACTGCAACAGTCCAAGGGAGTAGTAGAGCGATCAAGGTATAATAGTTACGCATGTTTCTTGCCAATAGTTGTTTGTTAGCTGAATCTTTGACCACTGATTAACGAATTTGTTTCTTACCACGTCTTCATAATTCCCCATTCGTTATCGCAGCGTGACCACTATCTATACCATTGGCCACAGTAACCGCTCACAGCAGGAGTTAGTCACGCTTTTACGGCGTCTTGATGTGACGGCACTGGTTGACGTTCGTGCTATCCCACGTTCCGTGCGACACCCACAGTTCAACATTGCAGCGTTGCGCGAGGCTTGTCAGCAGGTGTCAATCGCTTATCATTGGGCCGGCAGGCAATTGGGGGGTATGCGAAGACCGGCTGAAGAATCGCCGAACAACATGCTCGAGAGCGGCCTGCGTGGTTATGCTGACTACATGAATACCCATACGTTCAAGACCGGCATTGGCCAACTCATCAATCTCGCAACGCTGACGCAAGTGGTCATTATGTGTGCCGAGCGGTCTTTTCAACACTGCCATCGTGGCTTGATTGCAGATTATTTGACGGCTCGCGGTGTAACAGTGATGCACGCTATTGCCGATGGAGAAACCCAGCGGCATTGTCTAAGACCGGAAGCTCGTAAGGTCGCAGATGGCCTTATTTACGATCGGGGTGTGCAAAGCAAACTTGATCTTTGACTAGCGGTAATTACCATGCGGCGGTCCCGGCGCCGCCTTTGAACGGCCCGACGACATTGCTCGTGATCCAGCCGCCGTAAAAATCACCTTGTTGGGCGATGACGCGTTCTCCAGCGATGAAACAGGCATCGACGCGGTGCGGATAAAATGCGATATAGTTCTTGATTGGCGCGAAGGGGTCGGTCGGCGCCGGATAAAACCATGCGGCGTTTTCGACGACCCGTTCCCCGGACCGTAGCGACCAATACTGCGCATGACCCTTGAATTCGCAAAACGTCCGCCGTGGACTTGGCACCAGGAATGTTGCATCCACATCTGCCGGTGGGAAGTAGTAGGTGGGCGGGTGACTGGTCTCCAACACGCGGTATGACTTTCGGGTTTCGGCAATGGTGCGGCCGTCGAATTCAACAACGATGAGGTCAAGCACGGCTTGCAGCGCTGGAGGCCGTGGATAGTCCCACACCGATTCACGGCTGCGGACAGCCGACACATGTTTTACCATTACCGATTTCGATTCGCGGCAGTCATTGCGAGTTGAGCAAGCTGTTACAACTTCAAGGGTTTGACCGGCTGTTCCATCCACGCTTTGGATGCTCTCCAATCGACCGTCGGATCATCCACGAACAGTTCGACCTCGTTGCCGTCAGGATCGCGAAGGTAAAGGCTCTGACTGACCGTGTGATCGGACTGGCCATCGAGTTGGTGGCCAAGTTCGAGAATGCGCCGCTTTGCCTCGCGCAAGACGTCTAACGACTCACCAATCTTCCAGGCGATGTGATAGAGACCCACTCGTCTGCCCTGCAAAGGGCCTGGGGCATCGCCAACTTCAATTAACAACAGTTCATGATGAGCGCGCCCGCCGCTGAGCATGGTGGCGCGGTCGTTGAACATATTTCCTTGGGCCGTCAGACCCACTACATGTGTGTAAAAATCCACCGAGCGTTGCAATTCGCGGACATAGAGCACGACGTGACCGAGTTCAGGCATAGCATTTTTTCGCTGACTAAAAATATGCGCATCTTTATCTGTTTCTTCCTCCGTGAGTACAGTCAAGTACATCCTTCGCACTTAAGATACCAAGTCGCATTCGGAGCGTCCATGTTGATCAGACTCGCTGACCATGATCCGGCTCAGATGATGATATTACTTTGCGCTTATCATCGTGCTCTTGTATCTTTCCACTACAATGATGCGGCAATCGAACCATGTATTGAATTTATTTGCTTGAGATAAGCAGCGCGACAAGTGAGACCGAGCCATGTTGCTATTCAGAAACAAGACCGATATGCCCCCCCGGGAGCAGGCCCCGCCGGGGCGGACACAGGCAATGGAGGTGCCACAGAAACACCACGTCACTGGACATTCGCTAACACCACCATTCCCGGCGGGCAGTGAGCAGGCATTATTCGGTCTGGGATGTTTTTGGGGCGCCGAACGTACTTTCTGGCAGACACAGGGTGTCTACACGACAGCGGTAGGCTATGCCGGCGGTTATACGCCCAACGCCACGTATGAAGAGGTGTGTGGCGGAAAGACTGGACATAATGAAGTGGTGCTGGTGGTCTACGATCCCAAGGTGATCAGCTATGAGCAGTTGTTAAGAATATTCTGGGAATCCCACGACCCGACGCAGGGGATGCGGCAGGGTAATGATGTGGGGACGCAGTACCGGTCGGGAATATATACCTATACTCCGGCACAGCATTCCGCGGCGTTGGCCTCGAAACACGCTTATCAACAAAGGCTCGACGAATCGGGCTTAGGAATGATCACCACCGAGATTTTGGATGCCCCGGAGTTTTATTACGCAGAGCATTACCATCAACAGTATCTCGCCAAGAATCCCCGCGGATATTGTGGTCTGGGTGGTACCGGCGTGTGTTATTTGTAATTGGTAGATCGTATTCCTCGCAGCACCTAAGCCTCGCATCGGACGAGAACAAGCGTGTCGCCAGAGTACATGTTGACGTAAAACCAGAATATATGGAGGAGTTCATGTTTCGCGAGACCGTGGCAGACTGGATAGCGAAGCCGCGACAAGTAGTCCCGCGTCGTGAATTACTATCAAAAACCTCCCACCGATGACCGACGGCTTTTCAATTTCCAGGTTGCCGCGTATCGAATTCGGTTGCGGCGTCGTTCGTGTGTTGCCGGACGTGGCGGTCCAATATGGACGCCGCCTGCTATTGGTGACCGGCGATCAATCTTTGTTAGACAGTGAGGCGTGGCCTCGTCTGCGGTCGGCCTTGGAGACCAAGGGATTGGCCTTCGAACAGGTAAAAATCTCCGGTGAACCGTCTCCGCGCCGGATAGACGATATCGTTCGTGCTTACGCCAAGGATGCATTCGATGTGGTAGTCGGTATTGGTGGTGGCAGCGCCTTAGATGCTGCCAAGGCGATCGCCGGGCTGCTCAAAGTGCAGCGATCGGTGATGGATTACCTGGAAGGAGTAGGGCCAGAGTTGCCTTACGACGGACCGGCGGTGCCTTTTATTGCCGCGCCAACCACCGCAGGCACCGGCAGTGAGGCTACCAAGAATGCGGTGCTCAGTACTCAAGGCGATGGCGGGTTTAAAAAATCCTTTCGACACGAAACATTGGTCGCGCAATACGCAGTTGTCGACCCGGACTTGTTAGCGACGTGCCCCGTCGATGTGATTGCCGCCAATGGCATGGATGCCCTGACACAGCTGATTGAATCCTACGTGTCAATCCGTGCCAATGTGTTCACGGATGCGTTGTGCATCAGTGGGATGCGTGCCGCGCGCGATGGATTGTTGCCGCTTTATCAGCACAATCATGCGGCGGCGCGGGAAAAAATGGCCTATGCGTCTTTGATCTCCGGCATATGTCTGGCACAAACAGGTCTCGCTTCGGTACATGGGTTGGCGTCTCCATTGGGTGCGTTCTATCCTATTCCTCACGGTGTCGTGTGCGGCACGTTGGTGGCGGCGGCGACGCGGGTGAATATAAAAACCATGTTGATGCGCGATCCCGATAATCAGTCATTAACGAAATACGCGCGTGTTGGTGAAGTGCTGTGTCAAAAGCGACACTCATCGCCACAGCTCGCGCGCGCCGCTCTGTTGCAGTTGCTGAGTAACTGGACCGAGCATTTGCACTTGCCGCGTTTATCCGAATTTGGACTGACGAACCACGGATTGGATCGTGTGGTAGCGCACTCCCGGGGGAGCAGTATGAAGACCACTCCGATCGTACTAACCGACGAAGAGATCAAGTCGGTGCTAGAGGCTCGGCTCTAGCCGCCGAAAAACGGCTGACAAAGGGCGTCTTACTAGTCTACGGCGCGGTTGCGTAGCCAGCGGTATTGATTAATGGTCGCGCCCACAGATCGTAATCATCGGAGTGTTCGACTACCGCCGCGATCATGTCGCCAGGCTGGAAACCGTTATTTTGCAGATACACGCATCCGTCAATGTCGGGGGCGTCGGCGGTGCTACGTCCGACCGCACGGCTACCTTCCACCCGGTCGATGAGCACCATGATCTGGCGGCCGATCTTTTGTGCCAACCGTTCGGCGCTGATCCGTGCTTGGGTTTGCATGAAGCGGTCATACCGTTGTTGTTTGATCTCATCGCGCACTGCGTTGGGAAACGCATTGGCCTTGGCGCCGGCTACCGGCGAATATTGAAAACATCCCACTCGATCCAACTGCGCCCGCTCGAGAAAATCCAACAATTGTTCGAAGTCGTCTTCGGTCTCTCCCGGGAATCCAACGATGAAAGTACTGCGCAAGGTCAGATCAGGACATTGGTCGCGCCAAGACCGTATCCGACCGAGGGTGTCTTCGGTAGCAGCGGGACGTTTCATCGATTTCAGAATTTTTGCACTGCCGTGCTGGAAGGGAATGTCGAGATACGGCAACAGCCCGCCCGCCGCCATCAACGGTATCAGCTCGTCCACATGGGGATAGGGATAGACGTAGTGCAAACGAATCCATACGCCAAAGGTCGACAACGCCTGGCACAGTTCGCTAAGTCGCGATTTGACCGGCCGGCCGTGCCAGAAACTGGTTGCGTACTTGAGGTCGGTGCCATAGGCGCTGGTGTCTTGAGAAATAATCAGTAACTCCTTGACCCCCGCCGATACCAGGCGCTCTGCTTCCGTCAACACATCCCCCGCAGGCCGGCTCGTCAGCGGGCCACGCATGGACGGAATGATGCAAAACGTGCAGCGGTGATTACAGCCCTCCGAGATCTTTACATAGGCATAGTGTTGCGGGGTCAATTTGATTCCCTGCGGTGGAACCAGGCTGGTGTACGGATCGTTTTGCTCCGGTGCAGGCAGGTGGCGGTGGATCGCTGCGACGACTTGGTCGTAGGCATGGGGTCCGGTTATCTCAAGCACCCGTGGCTGGTGCGCACGGATGTCGTCGGCCTGCACGCCAAGACAACCGGTGACGATGACCTTACCGTTCCTGTCGATGGCTTCACCGATTGCTTCGAGAGATTCGGCTTTCGCCTCATCAATAAAGCCGCAGGTATTGACAACCACCAGATCTGCTTGGTCGTAGTTGGGGACGACGTCATAACCCTCGATGCGCAGCTGGGTCAGTATGCGTTCGGAGTCGACCAGCGCCTTGGGACAGCCCAGGCTGACAAAGCCTATCTTCGGCGTGGGGTTCATAGCGCCGCATTTTAGCAACGAACGGACACCAATAGCACCGCGTGCCGATCTTCCTACCCGGGGTTGGGTGTTTGGTATAGAATTTTCGTTTCGCCATCCTGTCCTAGCCCGCAACTATGGACCTAGGATCCCGGATGATGGCGCAGGGACTTTTCCTGCGCGTCGTTCTCCTGCTGTTCCCCTGCTGTGCGGGGACAAGGCGGGGACAGGCGACGCGCTGGAGCGATGAGGAATGGGGGTCCGGGTCGGTGACTCCGACCCCGTCTTTGCTGTTGAATAAAGCGCAAGTCCCGGCGTTCGAGACCAAGCCAGCGCTGGGATAGGTACCGGCTTGGACACCAAGCGTTATGTTGGCCATTGATCAGATTAATTTTGCCATACAATTATTTTTGTTTTACGTTCGCCGCCTGGGCGCAATATGCGGGCCAACATGTTGTTAAGAACATGAGTCGGTTCTAGATTGTTTTGCAGACGCCATTGTCTATGCAAGAAAACCTTTACTATCTGTTGCGAGAACGCTCTCTAAAGAGCCCCGTTGATCTCGGCCTGGAGATTGTGGGTGGTAAAACCGTCAGCTATGCCGATCTCGATAATGGGTCAGCAAGGATTGCGAAGTTGTTCCAAGAGCTTTGTTTAGTGCCGGGAGACCGGGTCCTGGTACAAGTGGACAAATCACCGCAGGCCGTAATGTTGTATCTAGGGTGTCTGCGCGCGGGCATGGTCTATGTGCCGTTGAACACCGCATATACCGCCACCGAGTTGGCCTATTTTCTATCTGACAGCGAGCCCCGGCTGGTGGTTTGCGGTCCACAGGCGGCGGATAAGATCGAACTAGAGGCGGCTCGCATCGGTGCGCCGCATGTGTTGACCATGGATGAACGAGGAGCAGGTACGTTGATGGAACAAGCCGGGACGCTGCCGCCCAAGAACGATATCTTGAGCCTGAAGTCCGGCGATCTGGGCGCCATTTTGTATACATCGGGAACCACGGGGAGATCGAAGGGGGCAATGTTGAGTCATGGCAACCTGTCCAGTAACGCGCTGGCGTTGCACCGCATTTGGGGATGGATCCCGGGCGACGTGTTGATTCACGCATTACCAATCTTTCATGTACACGGGTTGTTCGTGGCGCTTCACACCGCGATGTTGAACGCGAGCCGGATATTGTTCTTGCCGCGCTTTGATGCCGATAAAATTATTAATCTCCTACCAAGGGCTACGGTGATGATGGGTGTCCCGACATTCTATACGCGTCTGTTGCACAATCCCGCCTTGACCCACGATGCATGCCGCAACATGCGGTTATTCATCTCTGGGTCGGCGCCGTTGTTGAAGGAGACGTTTGAATCCTTTGAGACGCGTACCGGTCATCGCATCTTAGAACGCTACGGTATGACCGAGGCGGGCATGATTACCTCGAACCCACTGGACGGCGAGCGACTGCCGGAAACTGTCGGTTTTCCGCTGCCTGATGTTAAAGCTCGGGTTGCCGATGAACACGGGGTAGCCCTGGGAACCGATGAAGTAGGGGTGCTTGAAATCAAAGGCCCGAACGTATTTCAGGGCTACTGGCGGGCGCCAGATAAAACTCAAGCGGAATTTCGTGATGATGGATATTTCATTACCGGAGATTTGGTACGGATGGACCAAGAGGGTCGAATTTCCGTCGTTGGCCGTGCTAAGGATCTGATTATTTCCGGTGGTTACAATGTGTATCCAAAAGAAGTGGAAGTTTGTATCGATAACCTGGAGGGCGTCGCCGAGTCTGCAGTCATTGGTATCCCGCACCCGGATTTTGGAGAGGGCGCGGTTGGATTCGTGGTGCTGCATCGAGATGCCAATGTCAGCGAACGATCCATAAAAGACGCGTTGGCGGACTCACTCGCGAGATTCAAGATTCCCAAAAAATTCTTTTTCGTTGACGAACTGCCGCGAAACACGATGGGTAAGGTACAAAAGAATCTGCTGCGGGAGCGATATTCGGATATCTTCCGGAACACCGGGCCTTGACGATGCGCTTTTAAGCTCATTCTCGCTTTATTAGAGAGCCGGCATTTGAGTCGCTATGACTTCATTGGACGATCGATGGCTTACCTTCCTTTGAATTCAGGCCTGCGTTTTTCCAAAAAGGCGTTGATCCCTTCCTGGTAATCTTCACTGTCGTAGACTCGACGGCGCAGGCTCTGAATACGCTCATAAGTCAACGCCGAAAGGTGGTGAGCGCCGGCGAGCAGCCGCAATTCCTCTTTGATGACCGAAATGCTCAGAGGCGAATTCTGAGTGATACGGCATGCCAGATCCCAGGTAAATTTCTCGAGCTGCTCGGCGTCGACGACATAATTGATAATGCCGAGATGCTCGGCGCGCCTGGCGTCAATAGGCTCGGCGGTATAGAACATCTCTTTGAGGATGGCCATATTCACCCGTTTCATAACCGTGAGGATTCCGGTCAGGTTATATGGAACCCCCAGTTTGGACGGCGTGATGGCAAAGGTTGCATTGGGTGTAGCGGTTAACAGGTCACAGGCGAGCGCTACCTCGCTCGCGCCACCCCATACCCCGCCCTCGATCATGGCGATAATCGGTGCCGGGAAACTCTCGACCTCGCGCACCGCCCTGCGTAGTGGATCGCTGTAAGCAAGCGGATCCCGCCGGGTGCGGGGTAGCTCTCGAACATCATGACCGGCAGACCACACCTTCGCGCCCTCGGGAGCGCGCAGGATCACGACTCGCGCCTGCTGTCGCTTGAAGTCCTCCAGAGCATTTACCAGATCATCGATGAGCGCCGCGCTGAGTGCGTTGTGTTTGTCCGGATAATTGAGCGTGATTACGCCAATCGCGTCCCGAAATTCGGTTAATACCTTTGGCAAGTTTATGTCCTCCGATGTGGTGACGGCAGCGGGTGTTTTCGTGTGTATTATAGAAAGATTAAGAATCTCGGGGTCGGCAAAAATTGGTATCGGAGTCCCACCCCGACTCCAAATTTTCTTTTATTTTTAAGCGCCCCCCGCAATCCGGCGCCGTCTGCCTCGTTTGTGGTTATAATTACCCGGAATTGCTAGGGTTGCTATCCCACCCCGGACATCGACGCGAATACTTAAGCGGTGAATGCCGCGCTCAAGGGCGACGCGACAATGTGACAAGCAGATGCAACGGGGAGAACGGTTTTGTTGCACACCATGCCTGGTAAGGTCAGATAAAACATGGCAAAACACCCAAAGTACACGATGGCGAATTGGACTGATCTAGTGGCCAAGGAACTCAAGGGCCGCAGCGTGGAAGATCTGGTTTGGGAAACGCCAGAGGGCATAGCGGTGAAGCCGTTGTACACCAGCCAGGACCTTAAGAGATTGGAACACATCGACAGTTTGCCCGGTCTTCCTCCCTTCACGCGTGGACCGCGGGCGACAATGTACCCAGGCCGTCCATGGACGGTGCGGCAATATGCCGGCTTCTCCACCGCCGAGAAATCCAATGAGTTCTACCGCAACAACCTTGCGGCCGGACAAACCGGTCTTTCTGTCGCCTTTGATCTGGCCACTCATCGTGGCTATGACTCTGATCATCCGCGGGTGCTTGGCGATGTTGGTATGGCCGGCGTGGCCATTGATACGGTCGAGGACATGAAGATCTTGTTCGCTGGTATTCCGCTGGACCGAATGTCGGTGTCGATGACCATGAATGGCGCGGTGCTACCGATCATGGCGATGTATATCATCGCCGCCGAAGAACAAGGTGTCAGCCCGGACCAACTGGCCGGTACTCTACAGAATGACATCCTCAAGGAGTTCATGGTGCGGAATACATACATCTATCCGCCCGAACCGTCGATGCGCATCGTCTCTGACATAATTGGCTACACCTCGGGATACATGCCAAAGTTCAATTCGGTTTCGATTTCTGGTTACCACATGCAGGAAGCCGGAGCCACCTGTGTGCAAGAGTTGGCGTTCACGCTCGCTGACGGGATCGAATACGTACGCTCCGCGATCGCCACAGGTTTGGAGGTCGATGCCTTTGCCCCGCGGCTGTCGTTTTTCTTTGGCATCGGTATGAATCTATTCATGGAGGTTGCGAAACTGCGTGCGGCACGATTGTTATGGGCATCCCTGATGCAACAATTCTTTCGGCCCAAAGATGATCGCTCACTGATGTTGCGCACCCATTGTCAGACATCGGGCGTCAGTCTTACCAGTCAAGATCCCTATAACAATATCATCCGCACCACCATTGAGGCGTTAGCCGCGGCGTTAGGCGGTACACAATCGCTGCACACAAATTCTTTCGACGAGGCGTTGGCATTGCCCACCGAATTCTCCGCCCACATTGCCCGTAATACACAATTGGTGTTGCAAGAGGAGACCGGTATCACCAAGGTGATCGATCCGTTGGCTGGTTCCTATTATCTCGAGAGCCTGACTGCGTCCTTGGTCAAGGGCGCCCGCGAACTCATTGACGAAGTGGAAGCTTTGGGCGGTATGACCAAGGCGGTAGAGTCCGGGATGCCGAAGCTACGTATTGAGCAGGCGGCGGCACTGCGCCAAGCACGTATCGATCGAGGCGAAGAAGTCATCGTCGGCGTCAACAAGTATCAGTTACAGGATGAGCCGCCGGTTGATATTCGCGACATCGATAATACCGCAGTGCGCGAAGCGCAAATAGAACGACTGTATACGGTTCGCCGGGAACGCGATGAGCCTGGTTGCCAAGCCGCGCTGGAGGCGCTCAGGGCGGCAGCGGATACCCAATCCGGCAATCTTTTAGCGTTGGCGGTAGATGCCGCGCGGGCCCGCGCCAGCGTCGGCGAGATTTCTGCGACCCTGGAAAAGGTATACAGTCGGCACCGTCCAGAGATTCGTTCAATTAGCGGCGTGTATGGATCTGCTTACGCCGGTGACGAGGATTTCGTCAACATCAAGCGCCAGGTAGAGGCGTTTGCGCAAGAAGAAGGCCGCCGGCCGAGAATCCTGGTCGTGAAAATGGGGCAGGACGGCCATGACCGCGGCGCCAAGGTGATTGCGACTGCTTTTGCCGACATTGGTTTTGATGTCGACATCGGTCCTCTGTTTCAGACTCCGGACGAGGCGGCCCGCCAGGCGATTGAAAATGATGTCCATGTGGTCGGGGTCTCTACTCAAGCTGCAGGACACAAGACGCTCGTGCCGCAGCTTATCGAAGAACTGAAGTCAAACGGCGCGAATGAAATCTTTGTTGTGTGCGGCGGTGTAATTCCACCTCAAGACTACGAATATCTCAAAAACCAGGGCGTTGCCGCCATTTACGGGCCAGGCACGAAGATCCCTGAAGCCGCCAAGGAGGTACTCCGTCTCATCTCAAGACGTCGGGCTGCTGCCTAGCCAGGATTCTGGGAAACTCGTCACCAAAGCCATGCGGGTCCGCCGGTAAGCGGCCCCGGAAAATGATCATAATCGACATGGGGAGGGGCTCATGCAGGACATCATCGGACAACTAAAAGAAAAGCGAACCGCCGCCCTGCTTGGAGGGGGTCAAAAGCGGATCGATGCGCAACACAAAAAGGGAAAGCTGACAGCGCGAGAACGGATCGAGTTGCTGCTCGACGAACGGAGTTTCGAGGAGTGGGACATGTTCGTGGAACATCGTTGCGTCGACTTCGGTATGGCCGACAACAAGATCCCCGGCGACGGTGTGGTAACGGGTTACGGTACGATCAACGGCCGTGTGGTGTTTGTATTTAGCCAGGACTTCACCGTGTTCGGAGGTTCATTATCCGAGGCCCATGCCGAAAAGATCTGCAAGATCATGGACCATGCGATGAAGATCGGTGTGCCGGTGATCGGACTCAATGATTCTGGTGGCGCGCGCATTCAGGAAGGCGTTGCCTCACTCGGGGGATACGCCGAAGTGTTTCAGCGCAACGTGATGGCATCAGGAGTGATACCGCAGATTTCCGTGATTATGGGGCCCTGCGCAGGGGGTGCGGTGTATTCACCGGCGATGACCGATTTTATCTTTATGGTCAAGGACACATCCTACATGTTCGTAACCGGGCCTGATGTGGTGAAGACGGTGACCCACGAGACGGTTACCGCCGAGCAGCTTGGCGGCGCGGTCACCCATTCAACGGTCTCCGGAGTTTGTGACCGGGCGTTTGAGAACGACGTGAAGGCGTTGTTAATGGTGCGTCGCTTCATGAACTACTTACCCGCCAATAACCGGGAAAAGCCGCCCTTCAGGCCGACGCCGGATCATGCCGATCGACTCGAAATGTCGCTGGACACATTGATACCCGATAATCCTAATGTGCCCTATGACATGAAGGAATTGATTTACAAAGTAGTGGATGACACTGATTTTTTTGAGATCCAACCCGAGCACGCGCAGAACATTATCGTTGGGTTCGGGCGCATGGACGGGGATCCGGTCGGTGTCGTCGCGAACCAGCCCTTAGTGTTGGCCGGTTGCCTGGACATAAAATCGTCCATCAAGGCGGCGAGGTTCGTGCGCTTTTGTGATGCATTCAATATTCCGATTATCACATTCGTGGATGTGCCGGGCTTTCTTCCGGGTACCGCTCAGGAATATGGTGGCATTATCAAACATGGCGCCAAGCTTTTATTTGCTTACGCCGAGACCACGGTCCCGAAGGTGACGATAATTACGCGCAAAGCTTATGGGGGTGCCTACGACGTGATGAGTTCCAAGCACCTGCGCGGCGACGTTAATTTCGCTTGGGCCAGTGCCGAGATAGCGGTCATGGGTCCGAAGGGTGCGGTAGAGATCATCTTCCGCAAAGACATCAATGATGAGGAAAAAATCGCGGCACATACCGAAGCATATCGGCGCAAATTTGCCAATCCGTTTATTGCCGGACACCGGGGATATATTGATGATGTCATTGCGCCCCACGCCACGCGTCAGCGTATCTGCCGCTCCCTCGCCATGTTACGCGATAAGAAACTGGAAAATCCGTGGCGCAAACACGAGAATCTGCCCCTCTGACGGTACCAACTCTAATCGATAATAATATTTACAAGGTCACGATGATCAAGAAAATCTTGGTTGCAAACCGCGGCGAGATAGCCTGCCGGGTGTTCAAGACCGCACGTAAGCTGGGTATCGATACGGTGGCCGTTTATTCGGATGCCGATCGCGGCGCCTTGCACGTTCAGACGGCGGACGAGGCGGTCCATATCGGCCCCGCTGCGAGTAGCGAGAGTTATCTGGTGGCCGATCGCATCATCCAGGTGTGCCAGGACACCGGCGCGCAAGCGGTGCACCCAGGCTACGGTTTCTTGTCCGAGAACGCTGGGTTTGCCCGGGCGTTACAACAACGGGGGATCGTATTTATCGGTCCCGGGCCGGACGCGATCGAGGCCATGGGGGATAAGATTACCTCCAAAAAACTCGCCGAAGAAGCCGGTGTCAATACGATACCGGGTTTCGCCGGTGTCATCGAGAATTCCGATCACGCGGTGGAGGTTGCCACGGGAATTGGTTATCCGGTAATGCTAAAGGCGAGTGCCGGCGGTGGTGGTAAAGGGATGCGTGTGGCCTGGAACGACGATGAATGCCGCGATGGATTCCAACGGGCCGCGAGTGAGGCGTTGTCCAGTTTTGGCGATGATCGTATCTTCATAGAGAAATTCATAGAGGAACCGCGCCACATAGAGATTCAAGTCATTGCCGACGAACATGGAAACATTGTGTATTTGGGCGAACGTGAGTGCTCAATCCAACGTCGTCATCAGAAAGTGATCGAAGAGGCGCCGTCACCGTTTGTCGACGAGGTGATGAGAACTGCAATGGGTGAGCAGGCGGTGGCCCTAGCGGAGGCGGTGCACTACAAATCAGCGGGCACGGTTGAGTTTATTGTCGACGCAGACAAGAACTTCTATTTCCTCGAGATGAATACCCGGCTGCAAGTCGAACACCCGGTCACGGAGTTTGTCACCGGATTGGATCTGGTTGAATTGATGATCCGTGTGGCTAATGGCGAGAAGTTACCTGTTACTCAGGGTGACGTTAGTATAAATGGTTCGGCAATCGAGTGCCGGGTATACGCCGAGGATCCATTTCGTAATTTCATGCCGTCCACCGGTCGTCTTTTTCGGTACTTACCACCCGAGGAGAATGCTCATGTGCGTGTCGATACCGGCGTGTTCGAGGGCGGAGAAGTGTCGATGTACTATGATCCGTTGATCGCTAAATTGGTTACCCACGGTGCGACGCGTGATCAAGCGATCGAACATATGCGTGAAGCGCTAGACCGATATTATATCCGCGGTGTAGCGCACAATATCAGTTTTTTGGCTGCACTAATGTTACATCCACGATTCATCGAGGGCCGACTAAGCACCAACTTGATTGCCGAAGAATATCCGGATGGTTTCCACGCCTCAGACGTCCCGCACGAAGATCCGGCGAAGATTATTGCCGTGGCCGCGTCCATCAATCGCCACTATCGTGATCGTGCCGCTAAGATCACCGGTCAGATGCCAGGGCACGAACGTGAAGTGCGGGATAACTGGGTGGTGGTTATAGATGGGCAGTACCACCCGGTTTCCGTAACCGTCGCCGATGGCGGCCATGATATTGAATACAACGGCGAGGTCTTCGCGGTACGCAGTGACTGGCAGTTTGGGCGGCCCCTGTTCGAAGGCACATTCAACGGCGTTGAGCTATGCGTGCAGGTGGAACGTCGCGATATGAGTTATATGTTGTTTCATGGTGGCTCGGAAGCCGCGGTCATGGTCCTGACCCCACGCGTGGCCGAGTTGTATCAGCATATGCCGATTAAACAGCCGCCGGATATGTCGAAGTTCCTGCTGTCTCCCATGCCCGGGCTCCTTACTTCCCTCGCAGTCAAGCCCGAACAGGAGGTTAAAACAGGCGAAGAAATAGCTGTGGTTGAGGCGATGAAGATGGAGAACACCTTGCGTGCGGAGCGCGACGGCAAGGTGCTTACTATCCATGCGTGGCCAGGCGACACACTGGCGGTCGATCAGCCCATCGTCGAGTTCGCATAAGACTGCATCCGTGGACCCCGACGCACTTGCCGATGCCGTTCGCAGCAGTAATCGTCGCGCGCTTGCGCGCGCGATAACTCTGATCGAATCCACGCGCATGGAACACCGCGCTGCAGCAGCTAGATTGCTGGAGCGGCTCATGCCGCACACCGGAAATTCGATTCGTATCGGTATATCCGGGGTACCTGGAGTGGGCAAATCCACTTTCATCGAGGCCATAGGCAATCACGTGATCGACCAGGGACACGAGGTGGCGGTATTGGCGGTAGACCCGTCCTCGGCCGTGAGCGGTGGATCGATATTGGGAGACAAGACGCGCATGGAGAGACTTGCCCGCCGCCGCCGGGCCTTCATCCGGCCTTCCCCAGCCGGCCAGACCCTCGGCGGGGTCACCCGGCGCACCCGCGAGTCCATCTTGATCTGTGAAGCGGCCGGTTTCGATGTGATCATCGTCGAAACGGTCGGTGTCGGTCAGTCCGAGGCTGCAGTGGCGGAGATGACCGACATCTTTATCTTGATGTTGTTACCTGGCGGCGGCGATGAACTGCAGGGGCTCAAACGCGGCAATCTGGAATTAGCAGACATGGTCCTAGTGAACAAGGCGGACGGCGGGTTTGCGGCTGCGGCGAAGCGTTCGGTTGCCGATTACTCCAATGCACTACAATTTCTTACCCCGCGGTCCCCAAGTTGGCAGGTGCCGGTTAAGGCCTGTTCCGCCCTTCAGGGTGATGGTATCGCCGAGGTGTGGCAGACGGTGTTACGCTATCGCGACGCCTTGTCCGCGCGCGAAGAAATCGCAGCGCGGCGCGCCGCACAGTCACGTGCCTGGATGTGGGCCGAGACCGCCGCGAGCCTGAGAGTCCAGCTCGAGGAACACTCGGGGGTCAAATCGCGCGTTCGAGACTTGGAAGATGCTGTTACCCACGGTCGTCTTCCACCAACTTTGGCAGCAGAGCAATTGATCGATATATTTCTGAGCGCAAAGGCGAAGGCGTGACCCGATTACCACTCGACGCGCATCGACAAATTGAATACAGGGGCCCCTAATGATTGGCAGATTGAACCACGTTGCTATTGTTGTGCCGGATCTGGCGGTCGGTAGTGCGATTTATCGCGACATGCTAGGGGCCAAGGTATCCGAATCGGTGAATATGCCCGAACACGGCGTAATTACAGTATTTGTAGAACTTCCAAATACCAAAATCGAGTTGCTGCATCCGCTGGGTGACGATTCACCTATTGCAAAATTCTTGAGCCGGAATCCCAATGGAGGGATGCATCATGTCTGTTACGAAGTGGCAGATATCGTCGCCGCTCGCGACAAGCTGATCGCGGCCGGAGCGCGCGTGCTCGGTGACGCCAACCCCAAGATCGGTGCGCACAACAAACCGGTGTTGTTTCTACATCCCAAGGATTTTTGCGGCACCTTGATAGAGCTGGAGCAGGTTTGATAGCTGGGTAAAACTAAAAACGCGCGCCGGCGTTGTTGAGATTTGGGCTTTCAGACTGGTGTCTTGCGGCATCATCGGCAATCATCTTGTAATGCCCGGGACCGACGCCTCAAGCGTCAATAAAAAAATGTGCGGCCTTGTCTATGGTCTTGCAGTTTATTGCCGGTACGTAAAGCGCCTCATGGTTGGAGATGCGACACGTCTTTTTTAATATGCTCTCCAGATTTGGGCGCATCCCATCGGGCGTGTCGGAACGACCGATGCCTCCTCCAAACTCAACAAAGGTATTGATGCCGTCGTTGATCGCTGTCTGCAAGCAGCGAACCCAATTCACCGTGTTGAACAGCTGAAAGAACAAGCGTGACTTAATGCTCGTGGCGTCGGCATCGTGGTAGTCACCCGTGTAGTTGGACAACACCCGCATCTTCGGAGCCGCGATATCAGTGGCTTCCAATATCGGCCTAAAGTGCCGTGCGGCGGTCACCATAAAATAGGTATGAAATGCGCCTTCTGTCTTCAACGGCACCAAACGCCGTCGGGGATACAGGTCCCGGGCTTCCTTCGCGAGCGCATCCATGTCCGTGCCTATCCCGCCGATCACGGTTTGTTCAGGCAGGTTGTAACTCCCGATACCACAGTAGTGTTTGTCCGCCAAGGGTCGTGCGGAGTCGAGGTCGAGCGCCATTGCGAGCATCCCACCTTCTCCATATTCACCCATCAATTCTCCGCGTTTTTGTACCAGATGCAGGGCATTATCAAAGCTAAGGGCGTCGGCAACGACCAGTGCCGTATATTCTCCAAGGCTGTGACCCGCCGCTGCAATAGGAACGGGATGATGCTCCGCTACTTCCCGGTAGACCTCGAGACATGCGATCTGGTGGGTGAGTAGCGCTGGTTGCGTATATCGCGTGAGATCAAGCTGTTTGTCAGGGTCCGTAAAAGAAATGCTGACCATATCGTACCCCAGTACTTCGCTCGCTTGATCGTAGATACGTCGGGCCGACGAATAGTCCCGATATAGATCACTTCCCATTCCTTTGTACTGAGAACCCTGACCGGGAAAGACATACATAACGCGATGATCATCGGCGGACATAGCAGTCGTTCTCCAGGTTGTTACCACTCATTAGATTATCTAACTGCGCCGAGCAAAAAGCAGTGATGTTCGCGACGGACGCCGCACTTGCAATGATAGCTATTACAAATAGCGGTGTCATGGACCGAAACGGGTCGATGAGATCGTTGGTATCAATAAACTACTAATCGCCGAGCAGATGCGCGGCAGATCCGCCCGCGGTGGCCTGGTATCAATCATCGAGATGCCTCACGATACACAGCCCATATCGACCAGGGTTACGTTGACCGCGGGCGCACGGAGGTGCCAGTGCTGTCGTAAGATTGGCGGAAAATGTTAACCGCCCCGGGTACAGCGCTGATCGGATTTCGGGAAATGACCCAATCTGCCTTAAAATGGGCGGTTCGCAGTATTTAAACATAACCGATTGGAGGATTAGACATGAGAAAGTTGATTTTTTCGACCTTGGCGGCGGCACTGGGTGCATTATGCCTGGCGGTGCCCGCAGCCGGGGTGGCGGCGGAGATGCAACTGAGGGCATCTCATCAGTGGCCCGGTGGTAAGGGCGATATTCGCGATGAAATGGTGCAGATCATCGCCCGGGAAGTGAACAACGCCAACATTGGGTTGGACATCAAGGTGTTTCCCGGTAAGTCCCTGTTCAAACCCAAGGAACAATGGACCGCGATGACCCGAGGTAACCTTGATATCAGCGCGTTTCCACTTGCCTATGCCGGCGGTAAACATCCTCAATTCAATCTGACTTTGATGCCGGGACTGGTGAAGAACCATGATCACGCCAAACGCCTGAACAACTCGGAGTTTATGCAACGAATCAAGAAGATCATGAATGAAGCCGGTGTGATGGTGTTGGCGGATACTTGGCTAGCGGGTGGTTTTGCGTCGAAAGACACCTGTATCCTGGAGCCGAAGGACGTGAAAGGTCAGCAATTTCGCGCGGCTGGCAAGGCATTTGAACAAATGCTGGCAGCGGCCGGAGCTTCGATTGCGTCGATGCCCAGTTCGGAGATCTATACGGCGTTGCAGACCGGCGTGTTGAACGCCGCCAACACCAGCTCGGCCAGCTTCGTCTCCTATCGTCTCTACGAACAGGTCAAGTGTCTCACCGCCCCGGGCGACCATGCCTTGTGGGTGATGTACGAGCCAATTTTGATGTCGATCAAGAGCTTTAATAAGCTGAACCCCGAGCAACAGGACGCGCTCATGAAGGCGGCGAAAAAGGCGGAGGAATATGCCTTTGTTGAAGCCAAGAAGACCGACGATCGTCTGGTCGATGTCTATAAAAAAGCGGGCGTGAAGGTGGTCACCATGACCGCTGAGCAAGCCAAGATGTGGCGTGATATTGCCAATATTAGCTCGTACAAGGCGTTTGCGGACAAGGTTAAGGGCGGCCGCGAACTGCTGGACCTAGCTTTGTCGGTCGATTAAAACGTGCGTCAACGGGATGTGAGCGGACTGCCGATCGTTGTATTGGCAGTTCGCTTCTGGTACGCGTGTAGGTTAGGACGATGAAACACTTTGCAAAGGGTGTGGAGTTCCTGTCCAAGGTTTGCGGGGTCATTGCAGCGTTGATGATCCTGGTTTCGGTAGCCGTTGTGTGCCACATGGTGTGGGTCCGCTACGTGTTGCAGGAATCATCTTACTGGCAAACCGAGTTCGTGACCTATCTTTTGATTGCGGCCACGTTCGTGGGCAGCCCCTATGTGTTGTTGACTCGGGGTCACGTCAATGTCGAGCTAGTGCCGATGTATCTCGCTTCCCGGCCCAGGTTTTATCTGGCAGTAGTGGCGTATGCCCTCGCATTTGTTTTTTGTGTACTGATTGCTTGGTTGGGATATGAGTTGTGGCTGGAGTCCTGGGACAGCGCCTGGGTGTCGGACACCATTTGGGAAGTGCGGTTATGGATACCCTACCTGGCGATGCCCCTTGGTTTCGGTATCCTGTCGCTGCAATACCTGGTCGATATCATTAACTTGTTGTCCGGACGCGATTTGCCGTTTGGGATCGAGGAAGGGCCCTGATGTCCGAACTGGGCTGGGGCGTACTGGCGGCGGGCACGTTAATACTATTCTTGATCACCGGCATGCCCGTGGCGTTTGCACTGGGATCGGTGGCGATTGTGTTTCTGCTGATTGTCGACGGCCCCGGCAGTTTTAACGTCATTGCCGAGACCCTGTTTGGCGGCCTAGATGAATTCGCGTTGTTGTCGATCCCCATGTTTCTGTTGATGGGCGCCGCGGTGGCCGCATCCCGCGCCGGTGCAGATCTCTATGAGGCGCTGGACCGTTGGCTGTATCGGGTCCCGGGAGGTTTGCTGATCTCCAATATCGGCGCATGTGGTGTGTTCGCGGCATTGACCGGCTCGTCACCGGCGACCTGCGCGGCCATCGGTAAAATGGGGATTCCCGAGCTGCGCAAGCGCGGATACCCCGCGGGACTGGCGACAGGGGCCATTGCCGCCGGTGGCACGCTCGGGATTCTGATCCCCCCCAGTATCACCATGATTGTCTATGGCATCTCAACCGAGACGTCTATCGGCCGGTTGTTCATCGCTGGTTTGCTGCCCGGCATCATGCTGACGTTGTTGTTTATGGCCTGGGCGTGGATATACGCGTACACCAAGGGCTATAGATTTACCGAAGAGGATAAGAGTTTCTCACTGAAAGAAAAACTGATCATCTTGCCTAAGGTCATCCCGTTTCTGATCATCATCGTGCTCGTGTTGTGGGCATTGTATGGTGGTGTTGCGACGCCTTCGGAGGCAGCGGGTGTCGGCGCCTTTTTTGCGATCATGTTGGTGATGCTGATCTACAAGGTGTGGCGGCCGGCTGCGTTGTGGGCGATCTTGAGGACCGCCACCCGCGAATCCGTGATGCTGATGCTGATCATTGGGATGGCGGCGTTGTTCAGTTACATGATGTCGACCTTGTACATTACCCAAGGGATCGCCGAGTGGATTGCTACGCTAGACGTGAGCCGGTGGACACTGTTGCTGTTCATCAATATCTTTTTGCTCGTCGCCGGGTTCTTCTTGCCACCGGTGGCGGTGATCTTGATGACCACGCCGACGCTCCTGCCGATCATTACGCAGGCCGGATTTGACCCGATATGGTTCGGCGTTGTATTGACGGTGAATATGGAGATAGGCCTGATAACTCCTCCTGTAGGCCTCAACTTGTACGTCATCAACGGTATTGTTCCTGATGTAAAGCTACCGGTAGTGCTATGGGGGGCGCTGCCATTTATGCTCTGCATGGTCATCGGTATTGTACTTTTGTGCGTGTTTCCTCAAATTGCCACGTGGTTACCGGACTACCTGATGGGAACAAAACAATAATGAGAACGCAGTGGCTGGACCGTCTTATGGAGACCGTCGCCGACCGCGGTCGTGAACTGCTACGCATGCAAGCAGGGAAAAGCGATGGCCATTCAATGGAGGAATGGTGTCAAAAACTGCTCGATGGCTATGGTGAGGCGTCATCAATCGCCATAGCGAGGGATATTTTGCAATGGTATTCAGACATGGACGATGCACAACGCATTCAGTTTTTCGAGCTACTGTATTCACGTTTCGGACCGAACCTAAGTGAAATTAGCGGTACTGCACAGAGATATTTTGAAACGAAGCATGACGATGATTTGCTCAAGTTAATTCAAGCGGTGGAGCCTCCCAGACAAGAGCTGTTTCGACAATTGAATATGGCGCCGTATGGAACCAAGGCATTAGTCGACATGCGTTCTGATTTAATTCGTTTGGCACGAGCCCGGCCCCACCTACGACTTGTAGATGCGGATCTGAAGCATCTATTCGACTCCTGGTTCAATCGCGGGTTTTTGCGGCTCGAACGCATCGAATGGACTAGTCGGGCGCACATCTTGGAGAAATTGATAGCGTATGAATCAGTGCATGAAATTAAGGGCTGGGACGATCTGCGTCGACGATTAGCGGAGGATCGACGCTGTTTCGCTTTTTTCCATCCAGCCTTGTCGGATGAGCCACTCATTTTCGTGCAGGTGGCGCTAATGAAGGGGATTGCAACAACTATCCCACCATTAATTGATCAGAATTTGCCTATTGCGGAGCCTCAACAAGCCGACACTGCGATCTTTTATTCAATAAATAATACGCAGCGTGGATTACGTGGGATATCGTTTGGGAACTTCTTGATTAAGCAAGTGTTAGCCGAATTACAGCAAGAATTTCCGTCACTTAATACGTTCACCACGCTTTCTCCAATTCCCAGATTCTCCAGTGCGTTGCAAAACATCGCGACTGAAGGCTTGCCAACTGGTTTTGATTCCAATTTGGTGCGCAATGTCTTGGGAGCTTTCGCCGATGATTTGCGCAACCTCACTGGTTTGGAGGATGTGATCGAGGCCTTGTTAGCGGCAGTGGGCGATGAGCGCAATCAACAACACGAAGAACTGCGGCAAGCGCTTCGATTAACGGTGTTGGCTTATTTGACTAGGGCGCGTCGTGAAGACGGAAGCCTGCATGATCCGGTGGCTGCGTTTCATCTCGCAAACGGCGCGGCCATAGAACGAATCAATACGTTTGCCGATGTGTCAGAACGAGGTCTTCGACAATCTTTTGGATGTATGGTGAATTATCGATACGATCCGGATATGGTAATCGCCAATCACGAAAATTTCGTTAATGCGGGCACCATTGCGATGTCAAAGTCGATGGCCAGGGATTACCAGCGGGTCAAGTCTATGTTGGACGCAGCTGCGTAAAATTCACGCCTAGCTTAGCGGTCACTGATGGACTTGGCCAATCATGTGGTGACCAAAACCTAGCGGGACGCCTAGCCCGCATATTGCACCAAGGCGGCGTAAAGAAGAGACTAAAGATTTGTTTGAATGAGGAAATTCGAGCAATATCTCGTGTGACAGTCTGCGCCTATCCCGGCGCTGGCTTGGTCTCGAACGTCTGGACTTGCGCTTCACTCTACCCATAGCTAGCTACGGGTTTCACTCCAGCGCGGCGCCTGTCCCCGCACAGCAGGGGAACAGCAGGGGGTCCAGCCGCCCGACCCCTTCGCCATCATCCGGGATCCTTGGTGCAATATGCAGGCTAGACGCTAGCGACTCAGTGGAGACAAATGCCATGACACTAGTTATTACCTCGGCCGCCTTCGCACCGAATGGAGAGATACCGACTCGATATACCTGTGATGGAGACGATATCTCGCCACCACTGAGTTGGCACGGTGTACCGGAGGCGGCCAAGAGCCTGGTGTTGATTGTGGATGACCCCGATGCCCCGGACCCTGCGGCACCGAAAATGACCTGGGTACATTGGGTGCTTTACAACCTGCCGCCGGGCGACACGGATCTTCCTGAGGGTGTAGGCAGCGTCGATTTGCACCCGGGAACCCGGGAAGGAATCAACGACTGGCAACGAACCGGCTATGGCGGTCCGTGTCCACCGATCGGTAGCCATCGCTATTTTCATAAGTTATACGCACTTGATGTGCAACTGCCGGATCTGAGCAGCCCCACCAAGCGGGAGCTTGAACAGGCGATGGCTGACCACATCCTTGACCAGGCCGAGCTAATCGGAACGTATCAGCGCTAGGTCCGCGGCGTTATTCATGGGAACACGCTGGTCGCACGTCATCGGGTTTGACGATGGCGCATTTGATCGTCAACATCGCGGCGACGTGCTGTTGGTAGGCGCCGTGTTTGCCAATCTGCGTTTAGAGGGAGTGCTTTCGGGTAGGGTGAGGCGCGACGGACGCAACGCCACGGACACGATTGTTGGTTTGATTCAACGGTCACGCTTTGTCAGTCACTTGAATGCTGTGTTGTTGCAGGGTGTGGCGGTAGCGGGATTCAACGTAGTTGATTTAAACCGTGTGCACTCTGAATTGGCGGTCCCGGTGATCGCGGTGGCGCGCAAACGGCCGAATTACATGGCTATAAGAAAGGCGTTGCTGGACAAGGTACCTGGCGGACGACGTAAATGGCAGCTTATAGAGCGGTTGGGACCGATGGAGCCGGTATCGAGCGTGTATGTGCAACGCATTGGTATCGGGCTGCGCGATGTCGAAGATATATTAGCGCGTCTCTCGGTTCATGGATTATTGCCGGAACCGATTCGCGTAGCCCATCTTATCGCCAGCGGGATCACGCAAGGTGAAAGCCGCCATCGTGCCTGAATTGATGTACTCGAGGACGAAATAGATGATCGGCAGCATTGTGGTTTTAATCCGCATAACGCACCAACGCGGCGCTTGTCCCCGCACAGCAGGGGAACTTCGCGCCGGGCACGTCCCGTCGCCACCATCCGGGGTCCATGGTGCAAAATGCGGGTT
Source organism: uncultured Gammaproteobacteria bacterium (assembly GCA_945787105.1). Lineage (GTDB taxonomy): Bacteria > Pseudomonadota > Gammaproteobacteria > Arenicellales > JAANXG01 > CALZGZ01. Next base: position 1,535 of record CALZGZ010000233.1, on the reverse strand, counting down.
AGATGACGTGTCTGAATACTTGCAGACTATGATAAACAGATAGTTGCCATGTTTGCACTGCGAACGCCACCAGCCCCAGATCGTCGGTTTGTGATTGAAAATTTCAAACCAGCCTACTCGCGCATGAGTAAAGAAGCATTACGATCGCGGGCGGAGTTGGCTCTGCATGAATTGGAGGATTGCTGTGCTTGCCCCCGAAACTGTCACGTAAACCGTTTGCGGGATGAGATGCGTGTCTGTCATACCGGCCGTCATGCCGTCGTTTCAAGTGTATTCCCGCATTTCGGTGAGGAAGACTGTCTGCGTGGTTGGAACGGTTCGGGCACGATCTTTTTCGGATTGTGCAATCTGCGATGCGTGTTCTGCCAGAATTGGGATATTTCTCAACGCAATCAAGGTCAGGTATTTCGCGCGAATCAGCTCGCCGACCATATGCTTGCGTTGCAAGATCGCGGATGTCACAACATCAATTTCGTCACCCCGGAGCATGTTGCCCCCCAGGTGGCGGAAGCCATTGCCGAGGCAGTGCCGCGGGGATTGCGCCTGCCTATCGTTTATAACACCAGTGCCTATGACGCCATTGCGTCACTCCGGTTACTTGACGGTCTGGTTGATATCTACATGCCGGATTTCAAATTCTGGCGCCGAGAGAGCGCACGCGCGTACGTCAAGGCCAAGGATTATCCGGAGCGTGCGCGCGCGGCGATTGTCGAGATGCACCGGCAAGTGGGATCGTTGCGTTTCGGGCGCGATGGCCTGGCTCGGCGTGGATTGCTGGTCCGCTATCTGGTGATGCCCGACCAACTCGACGAGGCCGAAGCGATTTTTCGCTGGTTGGCCACGGAGTTATCAAGAGACACCTATGTCAACATCATGAACCAGTACCGCCCCGCGCACGAAGTCGGACAACATCCGAAATACGCTGCCATTAATCGCCGCCCCGGCTCCAGGGAGGTGACGAACGCGCGTAAGTTGGCGACCGAAGCTGGGCTATGGCGGTTTGATGGGCGCCGGTGAGACCCGGCTTATTCACTCTTGGGTGGAGTGACCGGAATCGGGAATGGCGTGACGTTCCCCTTGTCTTCGCCACTGGATATAATTTTATTTTTCCCTTCTTTGTCCACCTCGTCAATTCGTACCACACTATGCAAGGGGATATAGGTACGTTTGACTCCTGCGAATTGCGACTTTAGTTGTTCCTCGGACGGATCGACAACGAGTTTAGAGCGTTCACCGAAGATGATATCCGCCACTTCCACGAATGCGAACATCCCGCTTTGATTCACCTCGTGAGCATAAAGCTCGTAGACGTTTCCCTGATTGTGAAAAATTATCCGAAAAATACTTTTCTTCTTACCCATGATGGGAACCTAACAGGTTAGATGTAATGCCGCAACGATGTTGGCGCAATCTTGCTGTAAGCGGTTGAATTCATCGATAGCCTCCCGGGTAGGAGCGCTGACCACGCTCATACCCGTCGCCTCCAAGTAATTACGTGTTTCCTCGGGTACCGTCATCCGGCCGTAGAAGCCAGT
>CALZGZ010000232.1 GCA_945787105.1 uncultured Gammaproteobacteria bacterium | reverse complement strand
CGGTGCAGCAGATCGATGAGGCGATCAAGATATACGACACACCGGCCAGACTAGGGCTTGCTCGCCTGCGTCAAGCGGCGTCATATCTGTTCTCGCCGGCGACACGCGGCTTCACGGATTAATCGGGCGCCAGGTAACATGGATTGCTTACCGCCTAGTTGCGACGGCCTCACCACCATCACGTCGCTCGTGCAATATTCAGACCAGCATAGCGCTTGGCAAATAATGAGTAGTCATGTCAGGGGCCATCCCAATACTATCGACCGATTGATATGGCCCGCGATCTTCGGTCGGATGGTTGTCATTAATAAACTCACCATCAGCAAGAAGCCACAAACATTTTTAACGACAAGATAGGCACCTTCCTATTTCAGGTCAGGAGTGAATCAAGAGTCGTTTGTTTTTATGCCGGCATCGACCGATAAGATCCATGTTTACGGAACACGGCCGACTTCGGATCGGAGAAATGGTAAAACCATTCTCTAGCCTATTCTGTGTGCGACAGTTATAACGACCTAGTAAATCTTGTCGAGGATCTTAAATGATATGCGCACGAGTAAGGTTTTAATAGGGACCGTGGTCTCGTTGCTGTCGATCGCACCGGGCTGCAGCGATCGAGGGATCAGCTTTTCGAAGGATGTGAAGCCGATATTGGACGAACACTGCCTACCGTGTCACCAGTCAGGCAAAGAAGGTTACTTTGCAAGCGGATTAAGCGTTGAAAGCTATGACGATATGATGAAGGGGACGAAATACGGACCGGTGGTCATGCCGGGTTACAGCTTCTCAAGCACATTACAGATACTGGTTGAGCACAAAGCGGATCCCTCTATCAACATGCCCAAGCAACAAATGCGGCTGTCTCAGGACAAGATCGAAACGATCGGTAGATGGATCAGCCAGGGGGCGAAAAACAACTGATTCAGGGCGACCTTCTGCATTTTCTCGCGTTAAATGGAGTGGTATTGCGCGGATTGAGCCGCACTCGTGCACTCCGCCTGTCGAGATTCGACTTCGTACGGACGGTGCCCGCTTGGGGTTTGGGGGCTTTTCGATTCTTGGTCGGTCGTCTGCCAGAATTACTTCGATAGCGCGATGCACCCAGTTATCTCGGCATAGTTCGGAACCGATTCGACGCCGATGTTCGGCCGTTGTGCACTAAAATGCGTATCGGGAGTCAGGACATTGCCTTCGACCGCCTTGAACTGGAAGCTTCGGTGGATCAGCGTAAGGACCGCAACGGGCGACCCGATCAAGTGATAGAAGGCCAATTCCAGGGACACGCTAGACGCTAACACGTTACACATTGGTAACATCAAGCGCCAAATTGGGGGCGTTTGTTACGATTCGGTAAGATTAAACAACACGCCTGAACCACTGAAATTTTTCTAATTACATAAATCTGCAACATCGAACACGCAACTGCCACAAGCTATGTCGTAACCCGGCTAACGGTTCGTGGGATCTGTGATCCCGAGCGAGGGTGCTCATCACAAGTCATGGCGCGCGTGGAGTCGTTTCGATCGGCAACCTCGAAGTAAGACCCCTGCCTCAGTTCAGAATAATCCAACCCCGATGTCGCCAACACGAACGGTGACTTGGGTGTTGACCAAGATACTGCGAAAAGTAAGGTGGCACATTTCTTGTATCTTAATTTTAGTGAACGTACGTGAATCTCGTAATCACCAAAATCAGATTCACCTTAGAGAGGATAACGTTAGCGATATTACAGATACATTCGATCAGCGTTTGACTGGCGGCGCTGTTCGCCGCACCGGCCACCGCGGTCTTGAATCTCGACATTTAGGGCGTTGCTCACGCCGCTATTATCTAACGGTGCCGACCACGGCGCTGAGAGCGAGGCGGTCGTGGCCGGTATCTCGTCGCGCCCTGCCGTGAGTAGTGACCACAATGTGGCAGCTGGTGTGGCGATGGTTTTCCAGCATGAATCCGGTTTGAATCATGTTGGCATGGCCACAAAGGTTGGTCCAGGTACTCCAGGTGAACACTCGTCGGCCATCTTTGTTGGTATCGCGCAGAAGTTAAATGTGGCCTCGATAGGTTCGAGGTAACGATAGTTTGAACCGTGACACAACGTCAAACAACTAGGACGTCACCAGGTCCAGACGGGAGGTAATGTAGGAGTAAGAAACAGAATTTACCTGAGAAAGCGGCAACACGTACTTTGCCACGTAGTGAGGTGAAGTGCGCGTTGCTACTCAACGATAGAGGCAAGATTACTTACATTTAAACCCAATGACGCTCGATTTTTTGAGTATGATGAAAGGAAGAACGAAAGAAAAGTAACTTTCCGTCGATCGAGCGCGATCCCTAACCAGCCCCCCGCTTGGGGCCTGTGGGGTCCAGGTAGGACAACGATGGCCGATCAGCTACCTCGCCGCTTATATTTGCACTATCGGGAAATGCCCGACAGTATACGCGTTCTCTATACGGGAACACTGATCATGCTTGGGTTTGGTTATATGTTTGCGGCACTTTACCTTTTCGGTTCGCACTCCGGGCGCGACGGACATCCCCAGACCATCTCGGTGGAGGATATCGTGATCGCCTACAGTGGCAGCACGGAAGGCACCCGGCTCGAGACAGCGCTGCGGGGACCGATGGCCAGCATGCTGCCGAGTAACGAGATTGGCCAGATTATCGCGTGGGTGGAAAGAGGCGCAGATAAGGTGGAGTATGAAGGGAAGATTCGACCCATCATGGATAAACGCTGCATGGCGTGCCACGACGGCAGCAATCCGCATCTTCCGAACCTGGACAGCCATGACCACCTGATGGAAGTAGTCGTGATAGATACGGGGACTGACCTATTTACGCTCGTGCGGGTCTCCCATATCCATTTGTTTGGCCTCACGTTCATCTTTTACATCATGTGTGTGATCTTCAGCCACGCCTATGTCCGTCCCGGGTGGTTCAAATGCGCTGTGGTAGCGACACCCTTCGTGTGCATCGCAGTGGACGTCAGCTCCTGGTACTTCACCAAGCTGTTCACTCCAATGGCGTGGGCGGTGTTGCTGAGCGGCGCCTTGATGGGACTCTCCTTCGCCTTCATGTGGGCGGTATCCATGTATCAGCTTTGGTTCGGTCGTGTGCCCGGTCCGGTCGCGGAGCGTAACGTTGATATTGATCTCAGTAAGAGCGTAATTGACTGAACAAGCGGCCCCTCCAACCCAAAACCTACCCATAGGCCGGTACTTTGTGTTTGCGGCTTCCTATACTGGACCGGTAAACAGGAGCATTAATGCATAATAGGAGGAAATCTTGGGCGATCTTCGTTGTGAGCGGGTTGAGTTGTATCGGCACCAAGCCACACTCCGACAAAACGACGACGGCAGGAAACACTCAAACATGAAGAATTACTTTTTACCCAATCACCCGCGTAAGGGAGACAGAAAGCCCAGCAACTCGCCGGGCGAGGCAGGCGCAGAAAATTGCGTGGGTGAGGCAGTATCTCAAGCAAACACCAGACAGTACCTATGAAAGAACAGACAGCACGTATTGGTATTGTGACGATATCTGACCGCGCCGATCGGGGTGAATATGATGATTTGAGTGGGCCGGCCATCTCAGAATGGTTGGGAAAGGCATTAACAACCAGATGGGAGGCAATGACACGCTTGGTGCCCGATGAGCAACCAAAAATAGAAATGGCACTGAAGGAACTCAGTGATGACCAAGGGTGTTGCTTGATCGTTACAAGCGGGGGAACCGGCCCAGCATCACGTGACATTACGCCGGAAGCGACGGAAGCCGTATGTGACAAAATCCTGGACGGCTTTGGAGAACAGATGCGGGCGATTTCATTACGGCATGTACCCACAGCCATCTTGTCACGCCAGATAGCAGGCATAAGGGGCAGCGCACTGATCATTAATCTTCCTGGCAATCCTTCGGCCATTGCCGATTGCCTGGATGCCGTGTTTCCCGCCGTTCCATATTGTATTGATTTGATCGAAGGGCCCTATCTCGAAACGAATGATGACGTCGTGGGAGCATTTCGCCCCAAGCATGCCAGAAAAGAATACGAAGCATCCAAACATCCAGAAACAAATCGCTACCATGATTGTGGAGATCAAACAACAGATAAACCCTTCGGCTGATCTTATCTACGCAAACAGTCAGCAGTTTGCTCAACATCGTAACTGCCGTTACCACGCTGAAGTGCTCCTCGTTGATCGCCTTGGGGTTCGTTGACATGATCTCCAGATGCTTTACTACAGAGTCCCGACGTTCGCCCCTGCGAGCTTCGTTATTGTATGTATTCATCATTTTTTCACAGCTCATCTTCTTCCAAACCGCAAGCGCATGCGGTTGGTGGGGTGATGGTGAGGGAGATGACGACGAAAACGTAATTTTGGTCGGAAACGATGGAAAACCATTGACGGCAGCAGACGATTACTCTGACGTAGATCCAGCCCAACTGACCCGGACTGCCAACGTGCTGCGTCGCCAAGCTCAAAACTCGATTGATTTGCTTGAGGCCGCGCAGCTGTATCGTCGAGCCGCAGAAATGGGTTTTGTGCCCGCCCAAAACAACTTGGCTCTTATGTATGAAAACGGTATAGGCGTACACATGAATCTGTTGGAAGCGGCGCATTGGTTTCAATCAGCAGCGGAAGCCGGATTTGTCCAATCACAGCACAGCTTTGGCGAGATGCTTCTGGACGGACGTGGCGTGGCGAAAGATACGTTGGCCGGAGCCTCCTGGATACGACGCGCGGCGAATCAGGGACACAAATCGGCCTGTATCCATCTGGCTCAGATGTATTGGGAGGGTGTCGATGTTCCGCGTGAACCGATCAAAGCCCTGGTGTGGGCCATTCGTGCCGAAACCTTGGGTGCACCAGGGGCGCACCGACTGAGGAAACGAATTCTTTCCGCGCTATCGGCACAGGACATCGATGTGGCGAACAAGACCGCTCACCAGTGGCAGCCCAAACCAGAATATCTCCCTGTTTCGACCTCAGTTCGGCCTCAATAGACATCAGGGTAGCCATTGAACAATGTGTTGCTCCCGTTCGGCAAAAACCCGCCATAGGTCTCCGCCGTCTACCCCCGCAAACAACAACTCTCAAAATCGCCCCAGGACCACTACCGCTTAGCAAACTGGCAGCTGTCATTGGCGGATTTGGTTGGCAAGCAGTATTTCTGGATCGAGAGGGCTATTTCCTGACATGTAAGAAGAATCGCCAGTACGTCCTGGCGAATCCGAGTTTGGGCACCGAGGCGAGTTGGAACGGCTTCCGCACCGCAGCGTTAAATACAAAAAGCGCGGATTCAAGGGAACGAAAAAAACTTGTTTGGTCTGCCATGCCAACCAGGTGGTCTCGATTCCGACTATGTCGCAACTCGACTGCGCAGCATGCCACATGCCCCGGGTTGTGAAATCCGCCGTCTCGGTGGAGCGCCGGTTCTCCGGTGGCGAGGTACCCGAGGGGGACATACGCGGTCATATCTTCCGCATCAGTACCGATCCGGACTGGAAGCTGTTCACCGGAGACGGCAAACAGGTTCGCGAGGATGTCGATGGTAGAGCCTAGTTGACGGTCGACTACGTGTGCATGTCCCGCCATGCCGACAAGGATCGATCCTGGGCACTCAAACACGCGACAGTCATACATAAGAGCTACCTGTAGCGGGGCTAGTCCAGCTTCCACTGGCAGCCTAAGCATGAATACGCCATCGACACGCGTGCACGACCGCAACCCCCCTAGTTTTTCTGCTGTTCGTTTTCGGCTAATTCGACTATGGATCTCGCCGTCTCCTTTCGCGCGTTGGCGGGAAATCGAATCAAGACAACACCTGATGACTACATGGACTAACCCACGATCCTCACCGCGTGGTGCAAAGCTTCCAACGCTACGGTGTGTCGCAAGGCATTGATCCGACGGCGTGAGTCAATGAGTGTTCCAGGATTCACGCTTGATTAGGCACTGAGTGGCCCTCGCACAAATGATCTTGGCCTTCTCTGGATTCGTCGTTGGCTGCGGGTGCCGCCCCAGACGCGGTGCCCACTGGCGCGAGTGCTGCCTCAGCATCCGGGCAACCGATGACGATGGCTGTTTGTGACTTTTTAGGGTGTTCGGCCCATTGATTGATAAGCTCCGCCTCTGGTACACAGTCCCCAAGATTCTTGTACAGACGTTCACTTTCAATGGTTGTGTTTGTCATTATATTGGCCCTATGTCTGCCGGCGCCTGTGTGGGCCCAAGAGGCGGTGATTATCAGCCACGCAATCGCCATGCACGGTGAATCCAAGTATGCGGCGGGTTTTACCCACTTTGCGTACGTCAATCCCAACGCGCCCAAAGGCGGCACCATCCGCGTCGCCGATCAGGGAACCTTCGATAGCTTTCACGGATTTATCCCCAAGGGCAATGCGGCGGCCACCGGGTCGGTGGAGACGCTGCTGACCGCGAGCGCCGACGAGCCGTTTACCGAGTATGGACTTATCGCCGAGACCATCGAGTATCCTGAAGATCGTTCCTGGGTCATCTTTAACCTGCGCCGCGAGGCGCGCTGGCATGACGGCAAACCGATCACCGCCGACGATGTCGTGTGGTCGTTTGAGACCTTGACTACCAAAGGGTTACCTCAGTATCGCTTTTACTATGCCG
>CALZGZ010000231.1 GCA_945787105.1 uncultured Gammaproteobacteria bacterium | reverse complement strand
GTCGACAAGTATCACGATGCGTTTCAGTTCGCAGACCGCCGATGGGGCCGAATGTCCGCTAGAACACGAACTTGACGCGGGGCTTCGCATTCTCACTCTTATCGTACTCGGTAACGCAAACAATAACGCGGCCCGGATCGACGTCGTGCTTGGAGATCAACTCTCGCTTTATTCCTGCGGCACGAGCGTGGCCCAGCAGGAACATTTTGTCGAGTAACTCCTTTCCGAGTTCCTCACCCGCAGGTTTGGCACCAATGGCGGCCAAGTCTTTGCCTGTGGCATATGGGCAGACTCGCACATCCAACTTTTCATCTTTCTTCAATTTCGCTGCGGCTTCAGCCACAAACTTTGCCGCACCTTTCGGCGGTTCAGATTTTCCCGCTTCGTATTCGATCGGGCCGATACGGATCTTTTGGACTTGCTCCTTAACCTTCTCAAGCACCGTCACGCCGACGCCGTAGGTTGGGTTCACGAACTTCAAGTACGCAATGGTCGTGGACTTCAGGCCACTGCGCAGGGCCGTGCCAATAGCATCGCCCAGATCGACTCTGAAGTCAGTCAGCTCACCGGTCATGGGCACGTCCAGTTTGATGTTACCTTGCTTGTCGCGAAGCATATCCATGGCCTTTTCGATCGGCATGCCGATTTCGGCCGCCGCTTCGGCGGCGATTTCCTCCGACCCCTGGTCCATATACAGCTCCCGCAGAAACAGTTTGTTCTGGGCATCAACGCGGCCGTCGGCGATGCGAATGGTCGAATCCAGACTCAGGTGGCCCGAATCGACTTGGTAACCCATCGTGCGGACGGTATATGGCGTCAACACAATCATGTTCACGTCATCGATATCGAGCTTGATGTCGACGGCCTGGGCACCTGGATCCGCCATACCGTCCACCTTGACGACCGCGTACTCATCCAAGCCACCCCTCACAGTGATATCCATCGGACCGAGCGCCTGCTCGCGATTACGGCTCGTGAGTATTAGTTTCGAGATCCGCAACGGCATGCGAAAAGGAGGGGTAACCGTGCGGTCCTCGATGTAAACAAGACTGTCGCCAGTCAGTTCCAATTCACCGATACTGAATTTAAAGCCCTTGCCTTTTTCCGGTCCGTCGGCGGGCTGTGCATCCTGCGTTTTCGTGTCTTTCTTGTCATCCGCAGCAGCCTCAGCAGGTGCAGCCGCACTTTCGGCGAGCTGGTTCTGCGCCGAGTTCTTGCCGCTCTGTTCGCGAACAATGTTGGCCTCGACACCATTGATCTTCACAGTATCCACGGTCACCCCCTCCGGGGTGTACGTCACCATGGAAACTTCCGTTGTGCCTATCTTTCCCATCGGAGGAGATTCAGGATCGGAAACCTTCGCGAGCACAGCGATATCGCTCAGAGAAATTGTCCCCACTGATACCTTTTGCGCTCCGGACGCCTTGACGTCGGAAACACCGAGCTCACTCAACCGGGTGAGGATGATGTCCTTGGCTTCATCGACCACCTGCAGCTGCGTCGTCCTTACATGGGCAACATCAACATCGGTGAAATTGGCTACACTGAGTGATTCCAGGGCCAGGCTATCCAGCTCGATACGCATGTCCGGCGACTGTGGATTGCCGGCCTTGAGCCCGCTGAATTCGACGCTGGGAACAGTGATCTGCTTGCTGCTCTGCAACTCCGCATCTTCGATGACAAGAGCCGCCAGGGAGAGCAGTAGTGCACCGGTCTCCGACTTTTTGACCTCGGTGTTGGAAGCGTTGAGCGCGGCGTTGCCGCTGACGTCGAAATCGTCCGGTAAGAGCGTGAGCTTGATTCCTCTTGCCTCCACGCCCATCTCGCCCTGGGTGACATCGATCGCCTGTTTGGGCAACTTTGCAGACAGGTCGTTCAAAGACAGTTTGCCGTCGAGGTCTATGGCCTGCCCGGCGTCGCCATTGCCCACGAAGACCACCGCACCGTTCCAGGTCAAAGACGTGCCGTCGACCACGAGTTCTGGTGAATCCAGCTGACTTCCATTAAGGGCAATGGCGCCGGTGTAGGACGCCCGCATGGCATCACCAATCCTTACGTCCGTGCGTCCTTCCACGCTGAGTTCGCTCTGCACAACGGACATCTGCCGAGCAGGCAAATCCACCTTCAAATCGCTGCCCTTTAATCTGCCGTCGACCTTGATGTCCTGTTTTTCATTCGATGCCGACGAGAACACCACGTCACCGTTCCAGGTGATCTCTTCGTTGGTGGCTTTGAGTTCGGATGTCCCAAAATCGATTCCAGACAACGTGATTTCGCCGTTGTACTTCGCTTCCAAGGAATCATCGAATTTCACGTCAGTCTTTCCGCTGATCTTGATTGCACTTTGCTTCAGGTTTACCTGCTGCACGGGCATCTGCAGCTCCAGGCCGCCGCTCTCCAGGGTGCCGTCCAGGCTGATGACCTGCCCCGCTTCGCCCGCTTCGAAGGCGACCGCGCCATCCCAACCAATGGTTTGACCCGAGATGCTCACGTCCTTGTTGCCGAACGCGATCTCCGCCAACGACACGCTGCCATCATATTTCGCCGACATGGGCTGTTCCGGGCCGTCCGTGTACGCGACTTCACCGTCCAGGTTCACAACGCCGCCCAGCTCCGTTACTTGTTCCTTCATCAGCCCCATCAGCGGCTGCAGCTTCAGACCGTCTACCTTCGCGGTACCTTCCAGGGTGATCCCGGGGTTGATGTTGAACACCAGATCTAACTCGATAGGTGTGCCACCCAAACTACCCTCCAGCTTTATATCTCCACGCTCGCTGGAAAACCCGGTGTAGACACGGTCCACGCTCGCCAAAGTCACCGCGAGGGTCGTGTTCAGTTCCGGACTCAGGTAGCGTATCTCGCTGTTGGTCATTCTCAACTGCCGCAGGTTGATCGACCAGGGCTTGCCTTCTTCTTCTAGAGCCGCTTCGGCCGTCGCGGCGGGTGCCGCTCCCGGCTGAACGGTCTTGGCCGTCGCTTCGTCTTTCTCCTCCAGTGTTTCGAACGTGGCCGATTTTATCGCGACGGGTTCCCCCAAGACCAGGCTGCCGATACGCAGTCGCCCATCGTCCAGACGCTCGATCTCCAGTTGAATGGCATCCAGCGTCGCGCTTTCTACCGTTATAGTGCGGTGGATCAGCGCCGTCAGTCCTACGTCAACGTGGATATCGACATTGCCCATCACCGTACGGTCGCCAATCTTGACGTCGAGTTCCTTGAGCCTCAGCGAACCGAGAAAAGGGTTCAAATCGATGTCTCGGACTACCGCTTGGTCGGCACCGTTGTTGACAAGCCAGCTCTGCAGGTAGTGTTTCATGGCGATCGGGACGGTGACCATGACGAGAGCACCGGCGATAATGATATAGGTGATTACTCGGACCCAACGCCGCCCCCACATACCGAGTGGAGAAAAATAGGTTCTCAGGGCGTGCTCCGCACCTTCCTTGCCGGCTGCTCTGGTAGCTTGTTTTTCAACCATCATTCGTTACAAAGCTCAGTGATTCAATCTTGAGGGTGGAGAGCCATAGTCTGGCATGAAAATGAAGGCCGCGTTGTCCTTGCTCCCGGGCTCGTTCGCAGCGTCAAGTGGCCCGCCCACATAGGCATCGTCCGAGTCAACGCGTGGGCCTCACGGCGGTTACCCGTAGGGTATCAGCTCCAGAATCCGGCGACTCGCTCGATCAGCCGAACGCGATGCCTCAGCCGAGTAATTTGGCCTTCTGCGCCTCCAGTTCGGCATCGGTAATGACGCCTTTATCCCTCAGTTCGGCGAGCTTGGTGAGTTCGCCGGCGGTTGACGTGCCTGCAACTTCCTGGATATAAGCCCGTTTTACCTCTTCGACCTCCGCCAGCGCTTGCATCTTACGCTCCGCCATCCCGTCACCGCGAAGAACGAGATAGGCCAATACCCCCTAGCCAGGGCACGACGATAATGCCCAACACCCACAATCCCTTTGCCAAGCCGTCTAAGTCCTTGCTGCGGAACCCGTCGCTGATGACTCCCACTATAACCCAGATCCAAGCCGCCAAGAGAAAAAATACAAATATCGACCAAACCATATTTAGCAATGGCATTCGGATATCCTCCTTATGTTTTGTCATCTAGATTTACAGGTCTTCAGCCGGGAAGGGCAATCGTATCCGTAACGCCACAGCTGATCTGTGGTTATCATCCACGTTCGTCGCGCGCGGATCAATCGCCAGCCAGTGCCGGCGGCTGTCTCCCACGCGTTGCGGGCATATTTGGTAAGCTCCCTGACTCTTCCTAACGCCGTCGGACGCTGACACCCTACTGAATTGGCGATTGGTCTTGCTCATCCCATTTGAGATCGATCTGGATGTTAGGGTTCCGGAAACAGTAGAGTCTTAAGTTTCTTATTGTCCACATCCCCGGACCAATCCGACGTTAAGTGTGCTTACAGTGTTTCGGTATCCCCTTAGCGAAACAATATTGTGTCGCGCGAATCTAGTTTGTGCAACCGAAAACCGAAGCCGTTGTGGCTCCAGTGCTTGTTAGCGAACGTCCGGAAAGAACTGTGAGTTCAATTGATCAACGCAAAAACCATAAATCATAAATTGGAACATCCATAAATCGTAAATTATAAACTGGGACATCCACTAATTGCCTTAAGAGGTAAATTGGGACACCCATAGGTCCGCCCAGATCCCTTGTGGGGGCCGTGACGTGAGCGGAAATGAGGTGACAAACACAAGAATAAACGAATAAGACAAAAATTCCGGTATCAACCGGAAGGTTCAAACTCGATCCACCAAATTTCACGAAAATTCGAAAAAATCTCGGCCTACTTTTTCAACAGAATCGGCCAACTCCGGCCCTTCGTGCGCCCGCAAAAACATTATTTCAAACATCCGGTGTCGGAAGTGTTCCAGACGTTGTCTGCCAGGCGTTGCCGAACAGCCGATGCAAATCGTTATCACATCTGAAAATTATCTGAGTGGCATGCGCATCGAGAACACGACAAAAACCGAGTTATTACACAGTCTGGGTCGTATAGGTGCCTGCGCTCAGGGGAGGCATTGGAGATATGCGGACAAGGCACGGTTCGCGGTTTGCGTAATCTTTGAAAGCGGACCTGCACAGAATCCCATCTCATTTGGCCGTAGACCACCAAGCGCGAAATTTGGTTACCAAGTGGTTTTTGCAAAAGGAGTATGCGATTTACCTGTGTCTTTCTAAGTTCGTGTGTTAGCGTCTATGATTGGCTGACCACAACGGAACACTGACTGGACCAACCAACGCGTGGAGGACGGGTAGTGTGTCTACTGGTATTCCTAAGTACGATCCGATGCTCGATCGCGACCCGGAGCAATTGGGGGCACTGGCAATCTCTCATAATGCCCTGATCGCGTGCCCCGAGTGCGACCTGTTGCAGCGCTACCGTGCCATACCCATAGCCGGGGTGGCGCGCTGCCCGCGTTGTGATTTCATACTCTACCGGGAGATACCGAACAGCATCGACCATGCACTCGCGTTCGCCCTGGCCGGCCTGGTCCTGTTCGTCGTCGGCTGCGCGTTTCCCTTGCTCGGTCTCCGGTTCGGGTCGAATCTGGTCGAGGCAACGCTCTTGACGGGCATCGGCGAACTTTGGTCGCAGGGTCTGGCAGGGGTGTCGGCGCTGGTGCTGCTCACCTGTATCGTTGCGCCGGTGACCCACGTCGGTTTGATGCTGTACGTATGTGTGCCTTTGAAATTCGGCCGCAGGCCATGGCGAGTGGATCTGGCATTGCGCAGCCTCAAGTCGCTGCAGCCGTGGAGCATGATCGAAGTCTTTATGCTCGGCGTGTTGGTGTCGATGGTCAAGTTGGCCAAGATGGCGACCATCCTGCCGGGTCTTGGCTTATGGGCCTTCGCCGGGGCGATAATCGCGGTGGTCGCGGCGATGGCGGTGCTCGATTTGCGCACCGTGTGGAATAAGTTGGCGCTCTGCCGATGATGGGTCATCCGGGTACCGCGCTGGACGCCGCGCTGGTCGCGTGTGGCGCGTGCGAATTGGTGAGCCGCGCGCCGCTCGGGTACTCCGACCATAGACTTGCCTGTTCCCGCTGCGGCGCGCCATTGCACGCGCGCAAGCGCGACAGCGTCACGCGAACCTGGGCGTTGGTGATTGCGGCAATCGTTTTCTATTTTCCGGCGAACCTTCTGCCCATAACGCGAATCGAAACCTTGGGCAGCGTCGAGGAGGATACGATCCTGAGCGGCGTGATCTATTTCATACAAAATGGCGACTGGCCGGTTGCCCTGGTGATTTTCGTTGCCAGTATCTTCGTGCCTTTGCTCAAGCTGTCGATCCTCATCGCTCTGCTCATCTCGGTACAGCGCAAGTCGGGTTGGTGGCGTAAAGAGAGAACAGTTCTGTATCGCGTCACTGAGAAGATCGGCCGCTGGTCCATGGTCGATGTATTCGTTGTCACGGTCCTGGTGGCACTGGTGGACCTCGGCGCGCTGGCCAATGTCGACGCCGGCCCCGCAGCAGCCTATTTCTCGGCGGTCGTCGTACTGACCATGTTCGCCGCTGCGTCTTTCGACTCGCGATTGATCTGGGATTGTTACGCAGATGGCGAGCGCAACCGATAATGCCGCCGTGCCGGCGGAGCACCGGTCCGCGCCGGAAGCCGCTATCCAGGCGCGGCGGACGCTATCGATTGTCTGGCTGGTGCCGATTGCCGCCTTAGGCCTCGCCGGTTGGCTGGTCTACAAGGCGATCACCGAGAAAGGCCCTGTCGTCACGATCCTGTTCAGTTCCGCCGAGGGGCTAGAAGCCGGCCAGACGAAGGTCAAATACAAGGACGTCGAGGTTGGATCGGTTGACAGTATCCGTTTCGGCGAGAAACTGTCGCACGTCGTGGTGACCGTGACCCTCGACAAAGAGATGCGTCCTTACCTCAACGACGGGACCCGGTTCTGGGTAGTGCGCGCCCGGGTCAATCTCAGTCAGGTTTCCGGTTTGGGGACCCTGCTGTCGGGTTCGTACATCGCGATGGAACCCGGCACGTCAGGCACCGAACAAAGTCGTTTCGAAGGCCTCGAATCGCCGCCCGCGGTCACTATGGATACGCCGGGGACCCAATATGTCCTGCGTTCCGAAGGACTGGGTTCGCTCGAGGTGGGCTCGCCGATTTACTTCCGCCAGGTTCGCGTCGGGGAAGTGACAGGCTATAGACTGGAAGCAAGCAGTGATGAGGTGTCGATCGATGTTTTCATCAGTGCGCCCCACGACCAGCGTGTGCGGACGAATTCACGTTTCTGGAATGCCGGCGGCATCGATGTTGTGCTGGACACCGGCGGTTTTCGCCTGCACACGGAGTCCGTCGTGACCTTACTCGTCGGTGGTATCGCCTTCGAAAATCCGCTGGATCTGGGAACCGTCGACGCCGCGACGGCCGGTAGGGAATTCCGCTTGTATCCCAATCGAGAGGCCATTTCGAAACCGGTGTATACGCGAAAAACTCACTATCTGGCGTATTTTGACGGTTCGGCCCGTGGCCTTGCCGTCGGCGGGCCGGTGGAGTTACGCGGCATTCACGCCGGTACCGTCATCGATATCAAGCCGCGTCTGGATCTGCAACAAAATTCTTTTGAGGTCCCGGTGCTGATCGAGCTGCAGATGGATCGATTCGAAATCGTGGGCCTCCAGGAGCCGTCCGGGGATCTGGCTTCGCTGGCCGAAGAACTGGTTAAGCGCGGATTGCGTGCGCAGCTGACGGTTGGCAACATACTCACGGGACAGCTGGCGGTAAGCCTGGATATTCAACCGGACGCTCCTCCCGTGGCGGTACGCTACGAAAACGACTATCCGATCATTCCCACCGTTCCCACCGACGTGGAGGAGATCAAGGCCGGGGTCCTGGACCTGGTCGCGGCCATCCAGCGCCTGCCGATACAGAAGATAGGAGAAAATCTCAACGAAACCCTGGCAGGGCTGAACGAAATCGTGCATTCCAGCGATGTTCGTGACTCCCTGGCCAACGTCAACCACGCCACCGAGCAACTTAAACAGACCCTCGAGCGTGCCGAAAAGTCGGTGGCGGGGCTGGGTCAGGAATCACCGGTTTACGGCGAACTGATGCGCACCCTTAAGGAACTCTCCGGGGCAGCGCGCGCGCTGCGATCGATGACGGAATACCTAGAGCGGCGTCCCGAAGCGCTTTTGAAGGGCAAGGCCCGCTGAGTATAAACCAATGTTTTTCAAGCCGATAACGCGAATCGTCCTATTGCTGTTCGTGTGTGTGGCGGTCAGCGCCTGCAGCACGTCACCGCCGGCGCGCCTGTATGCGTTGAAGCCGATCGCCACAGCGGCGCCGGTCCGCGCGCCGGCGCCGGAGCCGCGCCTGATCGGTATCGGTCCGGTGGATATACCGTATTACCTGGATCGCAACCAGATCGTTACCCGGCAGGCCGGCAATCGCTATGACCTGTCGGAGATCGAACAGTGGGCGGAGCCGATTGGCGACAATGTCGCCGGCGTGGTCGCACGAAACCTGTCGATCCTCGTCCCCGAGTCTCACCCCGTGGTCAAGCCGTGGGTTGACGCGCCGGTGTTTCGGCAGGTCGCCATCAAGATCGCCCAGTTCGATGCCGACGCGAATGGCGAGGTCAAGCTCATCGCCAGCTGGGCAGTCATCGAGCCCAGCAGCAGACGTTTCCTCGTTGTGCGTAAATCGCAGATCCGCGTGGCGACGGCGGCGGGTTTGGAGAACGTGCTCGACGGTATGAGCCGGGCCCTGGAGCAACTGAGTGAGGCAATCGCCGCCGCCCTGCGACAGGATTGGTGACAACGCACCGGTGCCCAGGGCTGCAGTTGAATTCGACTTCTATCCGATTGTTTTCTGGCCTTCGTTTTCAGTAGCCTGTTTGCTCATCGGGGTGCGTGCGTCGTCGAGCAGGCCGCGAATGTTGGCGTCGGCAGGCGCAGGCAGCGTTTCGATCACCTCGTCGACCAGTGCCGACACGCTGCGGGAGTCGTCGCCCACCGACCACGCGTTGCCGTCCGGATAGTGGCGTACGGCGCGGAGTACGTCACTGACGGTAATCAGGTCAAGCGGACGGCCGGGGACGAATGCGGGTTCGTTCGGGTCGGTCGAGATTAGCAAACCGGCTGCCGAGATTGCGTGCACCACCAGTTCGGTCTCGCGCAAAGGCGCGGTCAGGTCGGTCGCCAGTTGGCGCGCGGACCACGGCGTTCGCCCCGCCGCGTAACGCCGCCCGATCGTGATCATCACCAGCACCGCCAGGCGTTCGATTTCCGCGATACTCAGACGCAGCTGGTCAGGGCGGCGCAAGTGATATTGCGGGTGCTGATGATAGAACGCGATGCTGGCGCCGATGAGGAGGATCAGCCAGGCCAAGTAGATCCAGATCATTGCCAGGATGACGATTGCAAAACCCGAATAAATCGCCGTGTACTTGGTCGAGTTGGCAATGAACGAGGCGAATCCCCAGCCGGCGGTTTCCCACAACGTACCGGCCACCGCCGCGCCGATCAGGGCGGAGCGCAAGCGAACCTTGGTGTGTGGCACGAATGCATACACAAAGGTGAACGCACCAATAATCAGCAGATACGGTACCAGCGTCCCTGCCATGGCCACCATCGTACGCATCGGCTCGACAGCGGCGATGCGCTCCACCCAATCTGTATGCATAGCGGACCCGGTGATGCCCATAGCCGTGAACACGAGTACCGGGCCAACCAACACAACGCTCAGATATTCACTGAACCGTTGGACGAAACTGCGCCGGGTGCTGACCCGCCAGATGTGATTGAGCGATGACTCGATCTTCTGCAGCAACGAGATCACGGTATAGATGAGCAGGCCCAGGCCCAATGCTCCAAGTACGCCGACCTGCATGTTGTCAACGAAGCCGATGATCTGCCGCGTCAGTGGCTCGCCCTTGCCCCCGAGCGGCGCCATCAGTTTGAAGAGCAGGGGTTCCAACTGGTTGTGGACACCGAAACCCTTCAAAACGGAAAAGCTGAATGCGAGCAGCGGCACGGTGGACAATAAGGTGGTGTACACCAAGCTCATGGCGCGCAGCGTCAGGGTGCCCTGAACGACGTCCCGGCCGACCATGTAGAGCAGGCGCAGGACACGGCGTATCAAGCTCACCCGCGCTGCATCGCCGGACCCAGGGGCCCATAGCCTTTCGTAGAATTGGTTCAACACGCGACTCATCCGTCAGATGGATAAGAAGCATAACCAGCGACTCATCCGTCAGATGGACAACAAGCATAACCACTATGCTGTTTGGCGGCAATCTGGACACCAGGGCTTACGGGCGGCGCGCCGGCCAGGATGAAGGAGTCATCGCGGGTAGAATTTCATGTGCGCGGTTTGCGCAAAACGGCTTTTACATGTACGCGAGCGTGTGGGTGTCGAATTAGCGTTTATGCAGCGATTGGAGGCTGGACCAACCCACGGCAGTGCGTCTGCCACCGGAAATCATAGATATTCGCAGGTGACTCTCCGGATACGCCAGCAACTTCCGCTGGTGTATCTCCGCCAAGCAAAGCGTGAACACGTTCGTGGTTGTAACAGTCCTTAAACACGTTGAGTTTCCTCTCCAGATCAACCGAATTCCAGAATAGAATGTGATCGACAAACTCTCTGCGAATGGTCCCAATCAAACGCTCCACAAAAGGGTGGGACACAGGAACATCGGGGACCGCTTTGATTTCGTCAACCTCAAGGACGCGCAGGTTTGCCTTCCATCCGTGATATCCAAAATAGCGGATCGTTGTCCGAACTCAAGTATCGAGGCGGGGGTTTTCCGGCTATAACTTTGTTGAACCTCTGGCAAAGGATCATACCATTGACGTTTCCGGCGTGGACCGCGAATCCGATAACACGGCGCGTGAACTGGTCCAT
>CALZGZ010000230.1 GCA_945787105.1 uncultured Gammaproteobacteria bacterium | reverse complement strand
GGTACCGGTTCAGGAAGCAAACGGTCATGTAAAACCGGCAGGCTAGCACTGCACATCCGAATTCGGAACTGCTCTTCTGGACAAAATATCGAACAGGCGCAAAATGTTAAATGGCGGTTCCGGTTTTATAGTCAGACTCGTTCATAGATCCTTTGAATATAATAAAAGATCAATGCCGTCGTCCAGCCAAAAACAATGACACCGTTTGCAGCCTGGATAGCTGCCAGCGTTCGCCATTGTCCGGTAAGCACGACATCGCCATACCCGAGCGTGGTGTATGTCACCATAGAAAAATAGAACGCAGTTTCGATGTTGGGAAGTTCCGTGATCAGGGGGTTACGCAGGTAGACCCCTGCCCAGACCGCGGCTTCAATGACAATGGCGATGAACATCCATGCCGTCAGCAACCATATATTGAAAGCTTTGTACAACTCGTATCTTGAAGGGCCGAAGTGCGTCAGACGCCATCTTATGATGCCAACTCCGCCCACCATAAACAGGGCGTGGATCATGGTAGTCACAAACATCACGCCCAGACCGGTAAAGATGTCTTCAAGTACCATAGCTTGTTATCTCCTCCAGGCTTTAACACCAGGCCGACAGGCTTGCAGTTACAGGTCCTGGCTAGCGTGTCTCATTGCAATACGCCCTTCCACGCCCCAGTCCTATGTCGCATCTCGTCCCTCATGGCCGAGGGCAGCAGGTCGACCGGGTCCTGGTTGTCACGAATTTCCCAACCACCACCAAGTGACCGGTAGACCTGCACCAGGTTGGCAGCAACATTCCCCCGGGTTGCAGTCAACAAGTCCTGTTGTTGTGCATCGGCATTCAGGGAGCTGATGACTGTATTGAAATCAATCAGACCGTTTTGATACTGGGCCGTGGAAACGGCCACCGATCGCCTGGACGCCTCGGCCGCCACCTGGTATGCCGCGAGCTGTTGATAGGACTTGAGGTAGGCTACAATCGAGTTCTCGACATCACCCTGCGCCTGCAGGACAGTATTCCGGTAATCCACCAGCAACTGCTGGAACAGTGCATCCTGCAAGCGGACATTGCTCCTGAGCCGTCCGTAATTGAATATGTTCCACTCAAACATGCCGAACAGTTTCCAGGTTTCACTGTCACTGTTAAAGAGATCACTGCTATGCATTGCACTGGTACCGATTGATCCGCCAATCGAAAAGGCCGGGTACAAATCGGTGACGGCAACGCCGATCTGCGCACTTTGGGCCGCAAGCTGGCGTTCGGCTGCACTATCGGGGCGTCAGAATGGGGTCAGAGCACATTTAACTCTAATATTAGGAGAAAATGCGCTCTGACACCCTTTATCGCCCTGACTGTGTCGCCCCTTTGATGCGCGCGGAAAATCGCCTATCACCATTGGCCGTAGAAAGACAGGAATGTGATATTGACGTTCTCGTACTGACCGGACACCTCCCCGCGCACCGCGTTTCCGGCTGGCTTGACTTTAACATCTCCCATCCACAGGAAGCTCAAACCTGCTCCCAGCGTCAGATTGTCGCTCTTGCGATACTTGAATCCGGCCGCGTAGCGGTACATCGCAGCCACCGGCAGTTCGATCGGCCGATTGGAGTTGGACGTCATAGACGAGTCGTACGAAAAGCCGGCGGTATACATCCACTTGGGGGTGTACTGATATTGCGCGCCGACACCGAAATGCCACGTGCCATCGAATCCCGCGTTTACGACCCTGTCGATCCCCGTACCATCGACTTTGACATGGACCCTGCTGAAAGCTATTGATTTTTAAAGCTATGATACGGAATTTATAGTAATAGTATAGGAAATAACTGATGTCCAATATCCACAAAACGACATGTTCGGGGCCTTCGTAATTGACATGACGACAGGTCTGAATTCTTTGTGTTACTACAGCTCGTCCTCGTTGCTGCGGCGGGCAGCCCGGCGCTGGCACAAGATACTGGATCGCTGGACAAGGGCAAGGTGGTCGAGCATCCGCAACCCTATTCCCCTTACGTGGATCAACACTTCCCGCAGCGGGTGCTCTTCGGCGATATGCACCACCATACCTCGTTGTCCGTGGACAGCGGCTTGATCGGGAACAAAAACGGCCCGGACGTAAGCTTCCGGTTAGCCCGGGGTGAGGTGGTCAAGTCCAACAGCGGCCAGCCGGTAAAACTGGTCCGGCCGCTGGATTTCTTGGTGGTCACGGACCACGCGGAATATCTCGGCATCGCCAAGCTTCTCGCTGAGGCAGACCCCGCCTTGCTGGCAACCGACGTCGGCAAGGAGTGGTACGCGGACATGCAGGGGAGCAAGGAGAAAGCCTGGGGAGCAGTTGTTTCCATGCAGAAAGACTTCGTTTCTGGCAAACCGCGATTCGACAACCCCCAGGTCAAACGTTCCGTCTGGGACGACGTCGTTGACATTGCCTCGAAGTACAACGAGCCCGGCACCTTCACCGCTCTCAACGGCTACGAATGGTCAACAATCAGCACTGGGAAGGACGGCTCGGGCCCGGCAGGCGCCAACCTCCACCGGTGCGTGATCTTCCGCGACGGGCCCGATCGGGTGAAACAGGTCCTGCCTTTCAGCGCCTTCGATAGCGGGGATCCCGAGAAGCTCTGGGAGTTCCTGGCCTCATACGAGAAGAAGACCGGCGGCCGGGTCCTGGCGATCCCCCACAACGGCAACATCAGCAACGGACAAATGTACGCGGAGACCGTCAAGGGTAAGAAAATGACCCGCGACTACGCCGAGCGCCGCGCTCGCTGGGAACCCCTGATGGAAGCCACCCAGATGAAGGGCGATGGCGAGACGCATCCTTTCCTTTCGCCGGAAGACCAGTTCGCGGACTTCGAGACATGGGACTTTGGCGATTCATTTGGGAACCCTAAGGAAAATGGGATGCTGCAGTACGAATACGCCCGCTCGACACTTAAGAATGGGATCCGGCTGGAGGACAAGCTTGGCGCCAATCCCTACAAGTATGGGATGGTCGGCAGCACCGATAGCCACGTCAGCCTGACCACCACCCGCGAGGAAAACTACTTCGGCAAGCTTCCGAATGAGGAGCCCTCGGCCAAGCGGACCTCAGAGGTGTTCCTGCGCGACAAGAAGTCCGGCGATGTTATCGTCACCGCCTGGCAGTTGGGCGCCGCGGGGCTGGCCGCGGTCTGGGCGAAAGAAAACACGCGCGAAGCGATTTTCGACGCCCTGGCCCGCAAGGAGGTCTACGCCACCACCGGTACCCGCATGACCGTGCGGGTCTTCGGCGGCTGGGATTTCCAGCCCGACGAAGTCCTGCGACCCGATTTCGCCCGTACGGGCTATGCCCGCGGCGTGCCAATGGGTGGTGACCTCACGAACGGCCCTGCAGGCAAAGCGCCATCGTTCATGATCCGCGCGGTGCGCGATCCCGACGGTGCCAACCTCGATCGCATCCAGATCATCAAGGGCTGGCTCGACAAGGACGGTAAGACACACGAGCGCGTTTACGACGTTGCCTGTTCCGATGACCGCTGGAACGAGAAGATGATTGGTAAGTATCGCTGTCTCAACGACGTTGGCAGCACGGTGAACGTGGCAGACGCGAGCTACACCAATACGATAGGTGATCCGTTAATAACGGCACATTGGGTCGATCCTGATTTCGATGCCAAACAACGCGCCTTCTACTACGTGCGCGTCATCGAGATCCCCACCCCGCGATGGACGACCTACGACGCGAAGCGGTACGGGATCACGATGCCCAAGGAGGTCACGATGACGATTCAGGACCGGGCCTATTCCTCGCCGATCTGGTACACACCCTGAGGGTTTGCCGTAACGCCTGACGGAAGGAGAAGCAAACATGATCGACGAACAGGAAACACACCTTCGAAGATCGGCCCTGTTGATGCGCATCCTGGGCTGGCTGTTGGCCGTCGGCCTCGTACCGATGGTGTTCATCTATCCCCCGGGATTCATGTGGGGCGCGGCGCCGGAGGGCTTTCCGATCACCGGACCGGCTCATCCGCCTTCGCCTTACGATGGCCTGCATCCTTACCTGTACATGCTGGGGGCGCTGTATGTCGCCTATGGCATCCTGTTGATTCGGGGCGCAAAGGACCCTCGTCTCAACGTCGCCCTGTTCGATTTCGGCATCCTGTCCAGCGTGTTGCACGGTCTGGTAATGATCCCGCAGTCCTTCTTCTACCCGAATGAACACGCCCACCTGTGGTCGGACGTTCCGTTCATCTTCCTGATGGCTACCTTGCTGTGGATCTGGCACCCGGAACGCAAAGGCCAGGCTCAATAATGGAGTAGAACTGGAACCTTAACGCGACCGACAGCAACAACGCACGACTCAAAACAGAATTGGAATTGAAAAAACACAAATTACAACAAGCTACAAGCATCATCATAGCCTTTAGTCTCTTGACGATTGGCAGCAGCCATGCGCAGGTCAGCAAGGAGAAGAAGATTCTCACCGAAGCGGTGGCGATCGGCAATGCGACGGCCCGCTCCATCGTCTGGTATCCGCGGACAGAGGGAACGATGAAAGGGATCGAGATCTTCTCGGGCCAGAACAGCGCCTGGATCATGGCCTACCTGGACAAGAACGTCTTCTTCAATGGCAAGGACGGCAAGACCAGGAATTCCGACGCGCGGGTCATGTTCCACTATCCCTATACCGGCGTCACGCCCGCTATGGCGGTCAGCATTCCCGGAAAGGGATCCGATTATGCGATTGCCTACGTGGATTCCGAGAAGCGGCCCTTCGATGGATCGAAGACCTACAAGCTCAACATCC
>CALZGZ010000229.1 GCA_945787105.1 uncultured Gammaproteobacteria bacterium | reverse complement strand
GCATAATCGACGGCCGCTTTCAACAGTTCAAGGGATAGGCCTTTATTCCGGTATCGCTTGGCGATGAAAAGACAAGCAACCGACCAAACGGGTTTCTCATCAACCTTGGCAAGCAAGTCAGAGACGCTGAGACCGGAAAGGTGCTCGCGTGGTCCCACTGAACACCAACCCACTGGTTGGTCATGGAGATAGCCGATAATCCCGTGTACCTGCCCGGAACGAATACCCGACCGCAGGGCGTTCTTGTTCGCCTCACCACGCTGGGCTTCGAACTCGGCTCTGGGTAACCGCCAGCGCATGCACCAACACCCGTGACTGGCGCCCCGGTCACCAAACAGTCGCTGCAGGTCATCCCATCGGTCTATGGAAATAGGGTGGCACTGCAAATCGGGAACCGAGTCCTCTGCAGTCATGTCTGTTTCGCCGATCCCCGCTACACACCCTTGGCGATGTCAATTCTCCGTTCAATATCCGTTCGTTCGCTTTCCAGAAAATCCACCGTTAATCGCGCCATATCGCGATAAAACGACAAGCCTGCGATGTCCATTACTTTGGAGCAAAACGTCGGCACCCACTTGGCAAGGTGTTCGGCCATGAACTGAGACTGATAGGAAAGACTGTTCGCGGCGCCGTCCGTGTCTCCTTGCTCCCAGGCAACACCTTCTCTTCTCGCAAGCTCGGCCATGAGCTCCAACTCAACACTGATATGATCAGGCATCCCGCTGAACTCTTCGGCGTATTTGAAACCGAGGGCATTCACGAACTTACGCACCATCACGGTCTCAGCACCCCACAAGTTTCCGCCTTGCGGTAGATGCACCGATTCATGGGGTGAGATGTGTTCACCCGGGCCCAGAAACAGGGCCGTAAACTCCACCGCAAGATCGCGCAACACCTCCTGATCGGGGCCTCGCAACAGAGAGTCATCCAGTGTGATCCCGGCATCTGTCAACGTCTGGCGCAACTCTGGAGACCGAAGTTGCGCGAGAAAATGCTCTGACACCTCTTCCCGGAAAACAGCGGCGAGGAAGCCATAGAGATTGCTCACCTCTATGGCCGTCCTCGCCAAACCATTGGAGGAACTGCTACTAGCCGCCGTCATCGCCGCTTCCACTGCAACCGACGGCGCTTTACACCCTGGTTACTTGCACCACCGTATCCATCCAACGCTGCTGACCGTTGATGGGATCCGGTGAGTTGGGGATCACCCAGTTTGGGTGGACCCCGTTTTCGGTCCACCACTTGAACTTGAAGTCGCGATCACCCCGCTCTTCGTCGGTAGACGGCGCGCGGCGGCCCGAGGCATAACGACCATATGCCCAGTGACCACAGTGGTGCGAGATCGCGACGACACCGGGGATGATCGCCTCGGTAACCCGCGCCTTGGTGACGATCTCGCCGACTTCCGAGGTGACCTTGATCCGGTCCCCGTCGTAAATACCCCGGGCCTTCGCGGTGACTGGATTAATCCACGCTGGATTGTTGTGGTACACCTCCGCCAGGTACTTGCAGTTCATGGTACGCGAATGCGTTTGCGCCGCGTGTTTGAAGGTGGTCAGGACCAAGTCGTCTGGACCCATCTTCTGGTGCTCAGGGATCGGTATCCAGGTTGGGAACGGGTTGAAGCCCTTCGCCTTCAGGAGCGGCGACCAGAGCTCCAAGTAGCCCGACTTGTTGACCTTGTCCGGGGCAAAGCCGGAAAAGACGCCGTGCGGCATTTGCTGGGCCACGTACTTCTTGTACGCGCCCTTGGTAGCCACGTAGCCCTTCTTCGCATCTGCCTCGCTGGCAGGCTTCCAGTAGACGCCGGAGGCCTTGTCAAGCACCACGCCCTTGGCCTTGTACACCGACTCCGGAACCGGGCGGTTGTAGACCTGCTGCTGCGGCGTGGCGTTCTTGTCGTGCCAGACACCATGCTTTTTCATGTACTCAAATCCGCCGGCGTCCTTGACCCCGGGGGTGTTCTCGCACGCCAAACGCACAAAGTCCTCGTGCGACTTCGCCTTGCCCATGTCGACGCCGAGCCGCTTGGCCAGGTCGAAGACCACATCCGAGAAGTCGCGCGCCTCACCTAGCGGTTTGGTAAACGGCTGGCGGATGTAGAATTCGCCGATCTGCGCCGGGTCGACCATGTCCTCGGCAGTCCAGCGCTCGGTAAACGGCGTGTCGGGCAGAATCAGGTCGGCATACATCGTCGAGTCGCCGTAGAACGGATCCACCGAAACGATGAACGGCATCAGCTTCTCGTCCTTGAGGATCTCAATGGCTTCGCCGATGTGGCCGTTGGCGTAGGCCGGCGTCCAGCAATACATGATATACATGTCGGGCCGGCCGTTCCTGCCGTCCTTGATCATCGGTAACACTGTCTCGGCGACGTGGTGGGTTGGGTACGCAACCTGCCCCGGGAAGCCGTCGAAGATGTCGAGCTTCTTGATCTTCTTCGCGCTTGGGATCTTTGGCCACTTCCAACCGGCGCCGACCGCCTTCATGCGCGTGCCCGGCTTGTCTATCTGGCCGGTAACCGCGCACAGCAGCTGCGCCAGGCGCTCGCCCTCGTTGCCGTTGTAGTGGGCGACGAGTCCACGGTAGCTGACCAGCACGGCCGGCTTGGTGGTCGCGAACTTGCGCGCCAGCGCGGTAATCTTGCTGGCCGGTACGCCGCTGATCTTCTCCGCCCACTTAGGTGTGTAGTCCTTCACGCCCGCCTTGATTGCTGCGATCTTGGCCGGCACGTCGGCGTTGACGTCCTCGGTCACCCGGGTGTATTTGAGGAATTCCTCGCCGTCACCCTTGTACAGGCCCTCGCTCATGACGACGTTGATCATCGCCGCGAGGACGGCACCATCGGTCCCTGATTTGATCGGCACCCACTCCTTCGACTTTGCCGCGGTGTTCGACAACCGCACGTCAAAGGTAACCATCTCCACGCCCTTTTCGGCCATCGCCCACAGCAGGCGATGCGCCGTCGGGATGTGGTTGGTGTGGGTCTCCAGGACATTGCTGCCGAAGTTCAGCACGAACTTGGTGTTGTCGAAGTCCCAGTTGTCGTAGTGGCCACCCCAAGTCAGCTCCTGAGCGGTCCACTTGCCGCCTTCGCAGAGCGCGGTATGGTTCCCGATGCTGCCGGTGCCGTAGGCCTTGAAGAAGCCGCCGATGGTCTTCGAGTGGCTCGCCTTGGCACGGCCGTAGTGATAAACGACCTTTTCCGGCGTGCCGGCGTCGCGGTTCTTCTTCATCCGCGCCGCGATCATGTCGAGCGCCTCGTCCCACGAGATGCGCTTCCACTCATCGGAACCACGCTCCCCGACACGCTGCATCGGATACAGGATGCGGTCCGGGTCGTAGGTGTGGTTGACGGCGCCCTGGCCCTTGGCGCACATCACCCCTTCGGTGCGGATCGAGTTGACGTTGGATTCGATCTTCACCAGCCGGCCGTCCTCGACGTAGCCCATGTTGGCGCAACGCGTGACACACTGCCAGCACGCACTCGGAATGGCTTTGCGCGACTTACCGGTGGTCGGTGAGAAATCCTTGTTCCCCCACTGCGGCAGATCCTTTGCTGCTTGAGTGCTCAGACAGGCCCCGCCGGCAACGGTTGTGGTTGCGGTAACGGCGCCGAGTTTTAGGAAATTACGACGATTTAACATGGCTATACCTCCCTTAGGACCAACGTTTGCTGGACGCTTCTTTGCGATGCGTGTCCAGACGGAAGTACTGATCGGCCTTCGGGTCCTTCTTCGCCTCGAGATAGTCCGCATCGATATAGAAGACGCTTGGTTTGGTCTTCTTATCGCGTAACAGCACTGTTGTATCGAACTCTTCGACGAGCTTAGCGACAGCGCTAGTCGGGTCGTTGAGATCGCCGAAGATACGCGCCTTACCTTGACAGGTGTTCACGCATGACGGTTGCACACCCTGGGAGATGCGGTGCAGACAGAAATCACACTTGTCCGCGACCCCGTTGCCCTTGGTCTTGACCGGATCGCCCTTGAACGGATTCATGAAGCGCGCATCATAGGGACAGGCCTCCAGGCATTTGGCGCAACCGATACACAGGCTTTCGTCAACCACGACGATGCCGTCTTCTTTGCGCTTGTAGGTGGCCTTCTTGGGTTCGGTCGGACATACGTCGACGCACGGGGGCTCCGAACACTGGTTGCACAAACGCGGCAGCATGCGGCGCTCGACGTTCGGGTACTTGCCTACTTCGACATGCTCCACCCACGAGCGTACCGCTCCCAGGGGGACTTCGAACTCCGCCTTGCAGGCGATGCTACACGCCTGGCATCCGGAACAGCGCCGCGTATCGATGACCATGGCGTAGCGCACTTCCTGCTTGGCGGCACGCGCGGCCATCGGCGCCGCGGCAACCACCGTGACTCCGGCCGTCGCCGCCCCAACGCGTTTTAACATCTGCCGACGAGTCATCGTCGGCGTAGAGACTGTCGTCATACCAAATCCTCCACTTGTTTGAAATTTCGTCGACAGTTGAGTTAGATTCGCCCCAACTCGACTGGCGAGAATCGGCGAACAACCACGTTCGCATTACCCCTTGCAATATCTGAACCAGTTTATTTTTTTATTACAAATCAAACAGATAGAGAGGTGGTACCGAACTGAACAAAGCTTTTGTTACTGGCCAGTAACGTCGGGGGTGGCGGTTCCGCCGCTCCGTTACCGCCTGGTAACGGACGGGTCCGACAGCAGAATTCAGTGGATCGAGGTCAGGAACGGCAAGATCACCAATACGCCTCAGGGAATCCACCCCCCGGCTCGCTGGGTGAATCGTGGAAAAGATCTTACGGTTTGGACGGCTGAGCGATGATGCCGACGCGTTGTCCACGGAGGTGGTCCAAGCCTGCTTTGGCGGGCCCATCGTTGATCTTGACCGCCAGATCGATCTGGCGCACCGAGCGCTGCATACCGATCAACCGTTCGATCAAGTCCAGATGGTCGCGGTAGGCCCGAGCCGTCCGTTCTACATTATCCAGCGCGGTGCGATCCTCCCGGAACAGGTGTGTAATCTCCTGTACGGCTTTGTCGTAGGCAGCCGTATCGGTCGGATCCACTGCGCCCTTAGCAGTGACCAGCTTCTCCGCGGCGGTTTGCGGATTTGTCAACTCCGGTTGGCCGAGTAAGTTTGCCACCAGCGCTTCCACCGCCAGCAGGTTCTGCAGGGTCTCGGTGTGATATTTTTCACGCCCGCGCAGCACATAGTTCTTGAAGTTGTGAATCCCCTTGCCGTAACCAAATTGAAATTCGATCTCCTCAAGATCCGTCCACGACCATCTTGCGCGCAGGGTATCCAATCCCTGCACGGCAGCGGTGTCGTCGATGATCACCACGCGGTCAATATCTTCAACACGCCATTCCTTCTTGCGCAGATCGGCAATCCAATCCAGGGTCGTGGCGTAGGATTCCACTACCACCTTAAGTGCCTTGAGCGCCTGCTGCTCTGCGGCGTTCAACTCGTCGCCGCGCTCAAGGCCGGCGATCACGTCTAAGATGCGAGTGAAGTCCGCGCGCGCCGCGGTGCGGTACTCCTCCCGGTCCCGCAGGACGTAATTCTTGAAGTTGTGGATTCCGCCACCGTAACCCATCAAGCGCACGATTTGGGCCAAGTCATCCCGTACCTCGGCAGCCTGCAGACAAACAGAGGGTAATAACACCAGCCACGTGACGACAATCAAAACACCAACACGGGTTTTCATATGGCCTCTCCGAATCGGCGAGCACGAAACGCAGTCATACGTGTCATCCACACGGGTTCAGGTTGACTTGATCTTGGTGACCCGTACCACAGTGTCCATCCAACGTTGTTGCCCATTGATCGGGTCCGGTGAATTGGGGATCACCCAATTAGGATGCACCCCGTTGCGGTTCCACCATCGCGTATCGCGATCCGGGATATCATCCACCCCCTCGGGCGCGCGTTTGCCCGAGGCATAACGCCCGTACTGCCAGTGCCCGCAGTGGTGGGAGATTGCGATGACCCCCGGGACCACGCCCGGTGTTACCTGTACTGCGGTCTCGATCTCGCCGATCGCAGAACTCACCTTCACGGTATCGCCCTCTCGGATCGCCAGGGCTTCTGCGGTGCCGGGATTAATCCATGCCGGGTTGTCGTGATACAGCTCGGCCAGCCAGCGGCAGTTCATGGTACGCGAATGCGTTTGTACGTTGACCTTGTAAGTCGTCAACACCAGCTGATCCGGCGCCAGGTCGGCATGTTCGGGGATTGCCATGTAGGTGGGCATAGGCGGCAGGCTCCGTTCTTCCATGAGGGACGAATAGATCTCGAAATACCCCGACTTATTGAGCTTATCCGGCGAAAAACCCACATACACCAGCTCACCGAACTGTTGGGCGACGTAACCCTGGTACGCCTTATTGGTATGCGTGTAACCCTGCGCCTCGGCCGCTTCGCGACTGTCGACACCGGCCGTCTTCCAGTCCCAGTAAACGCCAGTGGCATCGTCAAAGATGATCGTCTCCTTGTTCAGTTCCTTGTCCTTGACATCCTGTCGGTAGGAGAAGAATTGTGGTCTGGCGCGTTTGTCGTGCCACACCCCTTTTTTCCTCATCCCGCGGAAGCCGCGCGCCTTCTTCTTAACGATCTTCGTCTTTTTGCAGGATTTTTCAACGAAGTCTTCCATCGATTTGACACCGATTTTCAATCCCAACCTCTTGGCGAGGTCACAGCACACGTCAGCAAAATTTCTCGATTCACCCATCGGCGCTACAAGCGGTTGACGGATGTAAAACTCCGGAATTTGGGTCGGCGATACCATATCTTCCCAGTCCCACCGTTCCAGATAGGTGGTGTCCGGGAGGATCATATCCGCCAACGCCGCCGACTCATCGTAGAAGGGATTCACACATACCGTGAACGGCAGCAGCGACTCATCCTTCAGAACTTCTTCGTTACCCTTGCAGTCCCCGTTTGCATATACTGGTGCGTAGCAGTACCACAGGTACACCTCGGGACGACCGGCGCTGCCTTCTTTGATCCGTTCGAATACCTGGTGGCTCACATGATGCGTCGGAAACGCAATCTGCCCCGCGATGCCATCCAGGAGATCGAGCTTTCTCGTCTTGGGGGTCTTCTTGGGTTTGGGATAATTCCAACTCGCACCCACCGCCTTGCAGCGCCCACCGGGGTTATCGATGTTCCCGGTAATGGCCGCAAGCATCTGAATCGCCCGCTCGGTCTCGTTGCCATTGTAATGGGCGACGGCCCCCCGGTAACTGATCACGCAGGCGGGCCGTCGGGTCGCGAACTCACGCGCAACCTCGACGATGCGGTACGCTGGTACGCCGCTGATCTCGGAGGCCCACTCAGGCGTATACTCCTTGACGTGTCGTTTCAATGCCTCAATTTTGTCGTCCACGGAATCCCGGTAATCGGCGGTGAGCTTGCAGAACTCGAGGAACGGCACGCCCGCTTCGTACAGCCCCTCACGCATAATCACATGGCACATCGCCAGTACCACCGCCAGGTCTGTGCCCGGCCGGATAGGTACCCATTCGCTCGATTTCGCCGCCGTGTTCGAAAGTCGCACGTCAAAAGTCACCAGACGCACACTTCGGTCCACCATCGCCGTGATCAAACGCTGGGCGGTGGAGATATGATTAGTGTGGGTTTCGAAGATGTTACTGCCGAAGTTGAGAACGAATTGCGTGTTATCGAAGTCCCAGTTGTCATAGTGACTCCCCCAAGTCAGTTCCTGGGCGGTCCACTTTCCCCCTTCACAAAGGCTGGTGTGATTGCCGATGGTTCCCGTGCCGTAGGCCGCCAGAAAATTGTGCACCAGCTTGCTGGTGCCGCCTTTCATACGTCCATAATGGAACATGAACTTCTCGGGTTCTCCGGCATCGCGCAAGCGCTTCAGGCGTTCGGCCAGTTCACCCAGCGCCTCATCCCAACTGATGCGCTTCCACTTGCCCTCGCCGCGCTCGCCGGTGCGCCGCATGGGATGGAGGATGCGATCGGGATCATAGACTTGATTGATGCCCGCCTGTGATTTGGCGCAGATCTTGCCGAGCGAGCGGATCGAGTTGGGTTGTCCTTCGATCTTCGTCAACACCCCGTCTTCGGTGAATCCGATAATCGGACAGCGCGATACGCACTGCCAGCAAGCGCTCGGCACGGCCTCCTTCTCGGTGCCGCGAAGATACGAGTAGTCCTTGCCGCCCTCATCGAAGTACTGGCGTGCGCCGCTTTCAGAACTGGCCTTGGACTGAGTCTCGGTCGCAGCCAGCGCAGTTCTCAGTGGAGACGCGGCAGTGGCCGCGGCAACTGTCGCGCCGATGCGTAGAAAATGTCGCCGATTAACCATCGCTACGTCCTCAGATACCGATTGGCCCGGTGATCTGGCCGCCCACCACGATCACGTAGCGGAGCATCAGGCCTCCGAACAGAATGGCGATGGGTGCGGAGACGTTGATCACGTAGGGCCATTCGAATTCGTGCCCCAGCACCGCCGTACGGAGCAGATAGAAACCCTCGATGAAGGCGGGCATCAACAGTCCCACGAGGATGACGCCGACCCAGAAGGTAGTCGCCATTTCGCCTCCCGGCAGCAGCGTCTGAACGGCGAAGTTCGCGGAGTTGATGGTCATGTGCGCGAACATGAAGAACAGCCCGATGACCACCAGCTCGGCGATGATCAGCAGCACCTTCATGCTCACCAGGTAATACTCGGTAACGCGGAAGGCGGGATCCTCGCGCCGGACTGCGCCTCGGACTGCGCCTGGCTTGCGGAACATGAAGCGCTGTACCAATATGATCGCCGACAATCCGGTGGAGATCGCGGAGACGGTGAACAGCAACCACAGCACCGGTGTGTGCCACAGGGGGCGCGCCGGCACCGCGGCCAGCAAGATGGCAGTGTAGATGGCCATGGCGATGGCCAGCGGTACGCAGATCGTAGCCATCGGCGCGCGCCATCGCTCACTGCGCGCCTCCAGCCGCTCACCCCGTTCACCGCCCAGCAGCGTCCGCCACGGAATGAAGGTGAGCGCGTAGACGGTGGCGAAAACGCAGAACAGCAGAATGAACCAGCTGCCCCAGTTCATGGGCGAGGGATTGAGCGCCAGGAACCAGAAATTGCTGGTGAAAAGGTTGAGCGCGCGGAATGGCCGGCCGAGCTCGTAGATCAGCAGCCCGGTGCCGATAATGACGGGCAACGGGCCGATGAACGCACCGAGGCGGGCAATCAACGCCGCCCGGTGGCGAAACTCACCCGCCGGGCCCCACAGAACCACGATGCCGCTCACCGCCAGCGCGCCCGCCCCCAGACCTGCCAGGAACAAATACACGATCATCGGCCAGTTCCACATGAGATGCTGTTCCATGATCAGGTTCTCTTCGGCGAATTCGCCTTGTTGGTCGTGACCCGCACGTACTGGCCGGGCTTCTTGGTGTTCTCGTCAGTGGTATCCAACCCGATGTAATAGACGTTGGGCTGGGTGCCGTAGGTCTCGCGAATCACCGACACGGGATTTCTAGCGATGAGCTTGTGTATCTCACTGTTGGGATCATTGACGTCACCGAAGATGCGCGCCCGCCCCTGGCAGGTATTCACGCACGACGGAACCAGTCCCTTGGAGACCCGGTGTATGCACATGTCACACTTATCGGCGAAACGCGTCACCGGGTTCAGGAACCGCATGTCATAGGGACAGGCATGGGCGCAATACAGGCAGCCGATGCACACCCCCTGGTCGATGACAATCAGGCCGTCCTGGGGACGCTCATAGGTGGCCCCGGTTGGGCACACCCGCACGCAGTGTGGCTCCGAACAGTGGTTGCACAAGCGCGGCAGGAAGCTGCGCCCCGCATTGGGATAACGCCCTTTCTCCACGTACTCCACCCAGCTTCGCGAGACCCCCATGGGCACATCCGCCTCGGCCTTACAGGCCACCGTACACGCCTGACATCCGATGCAGCGCCGAAGATCGATGAGCATGCCGTACTGGACCTTGTTGTTCTTTTTCCCGGCATCGGCAGCCGGCTTGGTTGCAGCCGCGTGCATGGCCCCACCCGCGACGCCCGCAGTGGCGACGGCCGCAGCTCCTTGGCTTACCGTTTTCAGGAATTTTCGCCGGCTGACCGGGCTATCGCTGCTGTCGCTCATTACCTGTTCCTCACGCCTTCGCCCCAATCAACTGACCGGTTTGTCCTTCGCGACAGAGGCCGCTGCCTCCTGCCGCTTGAAAATCCCTTCGCGCACATCGACCGCGCGGTGCTTTTCGTTGTAATGACACTCGATACAGGTCTGCTTGTCTTCGAGCGCTTTCTTGTGGGCGTTTTTGCCGCGCTCGCGCTTGGGTTTGATCTCTTCCTCGATATGGCACAGTCGGCAAGTGGAACTGTCGTATTCAAACAACCGATCTCGAACCCGATAGGCGGCCGCCTGCCGGGGCGGTAGCCACGACCCGGCGCGTTCCGCCGTACGGTGACGAAAATGCCCGAACAAATCGGTGAAGCTGGCCAAGTGCGTATACGCGTAGACCGCATTGATGAAACCGGTGGGCAGGTGGCACTCCACACACACGGCCTGCTTGTCCGCATACCCTTCGGTAGTGGATAACGGGTGATGCTTGGAATAGGAGAGCCGGACTTCGGCCCGATACTCTCGATCCACATGGCAATAAGTGCAGACGTCGTCTTGGGCCACGAAGTCGCGGGTCACCGGTTCGAAGCCCAGAACCAGGAATATCACGGGAACAACGACAATCCCAATGATCGCGATTTTTCGATTTAGCGACTTGCGCGACACCGGCATGATCTCAAGATGAGCGCCGCATCAATTGAGCGTGGTGGCCTGGATGTCGGCCTTGCCGGGGCCGATGCTCACGGTAACCGGAAACGACACGTGGTGGCCGCGCATGCCGACCGCGTCATCATGAATCGAAAAGCCGAAGGTGTAAACACCACCCACTTTCAGCACCTTATCATCCAGCGGATGGCCGGTATCCAGCTTGCGTCTTATGACTACTGTGTATTTCCCGCCCTCTAAGGCCCCCTTGGCGTAATCGATATCCGCCGCGGAACCCTCGGCAGAGCCGGTATCCAATATATGTGCCGGCAGTAGATCGCCCTCCTTGATTTTGCCGGCATCGAGAGGCGCGGTGTTTTGACCGACAATGAGATGTTTGGGTTTTGCCGGATCGCCTATGTCTGCCTCGGTGAGCGCGGAGAAGCCCACTTTACCCTCGTCAAACATATACTTGGGACCCCAAATCGTCTTGCCGTTGGGGTACAGCGCGCTGGTCCCTTCGTCCACCGTTTTGATTTCCAGCACATTGAAATCCGCCGCAATGCCGGCGGGATTGGTCAGGGAGGCATCCCAGATGATGAGATCCAGGAACGCCCCTTCCTTGCGCAGGGCCATGAGTTCGTCCTCCGACTTGACCGCCGCCCATTCGGTGCCCTCCGATCGCGAACCGGGGAGGTACTTGCGAACTATGTGATTGGTGACGTCGATCCCGATCTTCTTGAACACCTGGCCGATCACCGGGTGTTCGCCGACCTCGTCCTCATCGGCCTGCTCGGGCATCCCCAATAGAGAATCATGGCAGGTCATCCAGCAGCCCTGTTCGGGGTAGAACTCGACCTTGGCGTCTCCGATCATGATCCCCAATCGATCCGGATAGATCGCCGGCTGGCCCTCATCGATGACCGCCTCGTGCTGCCGGTGATTGCCCCACCAGGCCCATTCGGAGCCGTCAAAACGCATCAGATTGCCGATGTTCCCGGGACCTTCCCCGTCGGTCTTCCAACTAAACCGCATGTACAGGTTTTGATCGTCGTGTGCCGCCTGCACCGACAGGCGTTTGTAACCGGACTTATCCTCGATCGGATCGGGCTCCAGGCGGTTCTCTACCACCAGGATTCCACCAAGCGATTTCTGCTCGCCCTTATGGCACCGCAGGCAGGCCTCACCCGCCTTGGTTTCCTCGGTCGCCTTCTTGTGTTCCGCGGTGCGCAGCCACTGATAGCTCGACTGACCGGGATAGTAGAGCCTGGGTTTGTTAACCGGCACCTTGGACCAGTCAATGGACTCCACATCAACCGCCAGCACCACCGGGCTCGTCGCCATGAGCACCCCTAGTACGATCAATAAACTCGCACACCGGACGCGGTGCTTTGTGATGGCATCAACCTTCAAACCGCTTAACATGACCAATCCTCCTTCACCTCTACGAATGTATGTTGTTATTACCCAGTTACACTACAACTCACCTCTTCGTCCCAACGCCGAACACGCACTCACCAACAACCATGCGCGCGCCAAGGGAAGATGACGCCCAGCCGGATGACCGTCGTACCGCAACGTTTGCCGGTTTCGGAGCACCATCGATTCGTGAACTCAATAGCCCGTCGTGTCCAGTACAAATCATCCTTGCAATTCTGAAACCAACTTTCATCGTGCATAAATTTCTTTCAGAATTTCAAAGGGTTGCGTGCACGCACCCAACCCCGGTACCGGTGGCGCGTTACCGACAAGTAACACCGGATGTGCGATGTGGGAAATCGCATGTTACCGAACGGTAACGGCTGTTTGTTAGGGATACATAGTGCGCTACACCGCGCCCGGCAGCGTCATTTCAGCGGCAGGGTCTGCACGTAAGCAAGGACATCGACGTGGTCTTGCGTAGTGAAAGCGAGCATAGACACCATATCCACTTCCGGCTGCCCCATGCGGATCTTGTGCAGCGTCCGCCAAGGATTTCGGTTCGCGACCGTACCCACATAAGCCGGATCCTTGGCGGTATCGAAGTTCAGGAATTTTCCGTCTACGCCATGACACCCTGCGCAGATGGTATGGTAGATTCGCGCGCCTCTAACATGGTCACCGCTGGCTTTGCGGGTCTTGCGGTCGATGTATCGATCCATGTCTATCTGGCCGTCGGCGACAAAGTACGCCAGAGACGTCATTGCCCCTTCGGGAATCCGCCCGCCAAAGCGGTGGGCGTCATCTTTAAGGACAGCGACGATCGACCCCAAACGGGCATAAGTCATATTGCGTATTCCCGTTATACCCTGGCGTTGCCGGTCTTCTGCGTCCCCCCCCCAGTCGCCTTTGTAGTCCCAGCCGTGGCACGCAGGACAGCGCCAACTGGCGGCACCCTGCTGACCGACACCGGTATACCCAGGATGCGTATCCGTCGGCGCCGGCGTCCCGAGATGCACGTACCAGTTGTCGTACAATAGCCCGCCCTGGTTGATGAACCGCAGATGCCCGACGTCGTGCTCTGCACGGGCACTTAGCGAACCGAAAACACTGAGTGCCGCTAACATGATAACGAACGTACCGAGAAGTGGCGCTACCCGGTGGAGATAATTGCGCATATTGTGCTCCTTATGGATCCAGCTTCATACCGTCTAACGGAATATTTAATAAGAGATTTATTGATCGTTCTCAGCTACTGCATCAATGCTTGCCCACAAAGTGACTACCCTCCTCTGACAACAACAAATCGGTTTGGAAATATCAACACCCGGTGGCGCATACGTTTGGGCATATGGCTACTCACCGCCCCAATCAAAAGGATAATCACCAGCAACGGCACGCGCACCTCCCAGAACACCGGGATTAAGAGCAACAGAACAACCTTGGCTATCACCGCGATTCCCCGCGCTTCGCACAGCACCGCGACACTGGCATGCAGGTCCGTGGCCAATAAAAGTATTCCTGTTAACACCGACCCCCACAGCCACGGCACTAACGCAGCCGTCGGCTGGTTGAAGATATAGCCACCCACCAATGTGCCGGTAGCAAAGATATGGGCTGAACGCAGCAAAATTCGCACTGTCCGCCGATATGGAAAATCACGGGGCTGGGCGGGACGGAACGAACAACACGTGTCATTGGGAGTTAGGCGATTTGGATTTGTATGTTGCATTGTATGTACGTCGTGCGTCTCAATGTGCAGGTTCTATTCTCGTGGTGAGCATGCATGCCACCCGGTACCGCGCACCCTATTTATACAAACCAGTTCATAGTGACGTAGGACGGTGCACGCCACGCGTCAACAACCGACCTATAACTAGAACTACGTAGCAATAATCGAACCAGCAGCCAGGCGTCGCACGCGCATCCAGGGATTTCATAGCAATAGAGGCTTACCGCCCACTACGGGTTAACCATTAACCGTTACAGACCCGTAACCTGGAAACTTGGAAAACTCCAACAGCGTTACCGACCGGTAACATCGAAAAACTATATGCTTCCGCTCAAAACGATAGTCCAACACTGTCTTTCGCTGTGCCAATCCCGGACGTGACGCGCGGCACGGAAGATGGCCCACTTCTTGCGTCAAGATTTCTCGGGTCTTCCAACGAAGGGTCGGGCATGAACAAGAACCTGATGGATTCTTTTGGACGGCGAATTGATTACCTGCGCCTGTCGGTTACCGATCGTTGCGATCTTCGCTGCACTTATTGCATACCGCGTGGGTTCAAAGGTTTTGAGGAACCTGGAAACTGGTTGACATTCGATGAGATCGAGCGACTGGTCTTTGTTTTTGCCGGCCTGGGAGTCAATAAAGTACGTTTGACCGGTGGTGAACCGCTACTGCGCCGCGGGCTGCCGCGACTAGCGGCTCGATTGAGCAACATCGACGGCATCAACGATCTCTCGCTCAGCACCAATGGCACCCAACTCGCTCGCCACGCAGCCTCGTTGAGAAAGGCCGGGGTGGCGCGCATCAATGTCAGCCTTGACAGCCTAGACAGATCGCGTTTTCAACGCATTGCCGGACGCGATGCCCTGCCGCACATCCTTGAGGGCTTGCAAGAAGCCAAAGCGGCGCGTTTCGAGCTCGTCAAGATCAATATGGTGGCGATGCGCGGTGTCAATGATGATGAAATCGAAAATATGGTCATGTTCTGCATGGAACACGGCTTCACATTGCGGTTAATAGAAGCCATGCCCATGGGCGACACCGGCCGCAGTGCACGGTATCTCGATTTACAGCCCGTCAGGCGCCGCCTGCAAGCGCGATTTGGTCTGGTGGACGGCGTTATGCCCGGGGGCGGACCCGCACGCTATCTGCAAACCACCGATGGTCAATTCAAGGTGGGTTTTATCACCCCCATTTCGCAACACTTCTGTGCCACGTGTAACCGCGTCCGCCTGGCGGTGGATGGCACGCTGCACCTGTGTCTAGGGCAGGAACACCAGCACCGATTACAACCTCTGTTACGTGGCGGCGCCACCGACATCGAATTGGAACAAGCGGTGCGTTCGGCCATCGTGGCCAAGCCCGAGCGTCATGATTTCCGCAATCGCCCCCAAAAGATTGTGCGTTTTATGTCTTCGCTGGGGGGTTAATCGCAGCAGCGCCGGTTTCAATCACTGACCCGGACACAGGGTAATTAGAAGAGCGCTTCCATTTACCGTACCACTATTCGCATTACCCGACGGTAACCTGTTTCCAAATGGTGACTCAGCGATAGTTACCGTTTCGTAATACGTCTACAAACTGTCGAAGATTGGGGATGACTTTGACTTTCGCACGCATTTGTATTGGGCTGATCTTGTTTTTCCACCTAAACAAAACACCAGCCACGTTTCCCTTCAGTAACGGTC
The DNA here is from genome assembly GCA_945787105.1 of uncultured Gammaproteobacteria bacterium. Lineage (GTDB taxonomy): Bacteria > Pseudomonadota > Gammaproteobacteria > Arenicellales > JAANXG01 > CALZGZ01. The sequence continues at coordinate 277 of CALZGZ010000229.1, read as the reverse complement.
TTATCCCAGCGAGGCGCGGAAAAAGCCTTTGCATCTACGATTTTCGCTTCACTAGAAAGTGGCACAGTTATTGTTTACATAACTTGGGGAGGTATGCGGACCGCACAGGATTGCAGTTTGTTGTATGCCTTACTACCTAACACAATGGGAGACTAAAACAATGCGTAAACGCATAATTACTTCAATCGCTGTTTCTCTTGTTGCCTGTTTGTTGGCAACACCAGGGGCTTACGGTCTAAATCTCGACATTTCGGGTGTCGGCCACATGTCTGTGGAT
>CALZGZ010000228.1 GCA_945787105.1 uncultured Gammaproteobacteria bacterium | reverse complement strand
GCGTACCGTCTGACCATGTCGGCGGTTTCCCAACCGCCCAGCTCCTGCAGTACGTGCAACGGAGTGCCCTGTTGCACATGCCAGCTCGCCCACGTGTGACGCAAATCGTGCCAGCGAAAGTCCTCGATACCGGCACGCTTGAGCGCTGCTTTCCATGCCTTGGTATTCACCTGAATGATCGGTTTTCCACGATAGGTAAATACGTAATCCAGATGTTCGCCCAGCTGTCCTCGCAAAACGTGGATCACGTCCGCGTTCAACGGCACTGCAATCGCCTTTCTGGCTTTCGCCTGGTCGGGATGAATCCACGCCATGCGTCGATCCACATCGACTTGCGACCAAAGAAGGCCCTGCACGTTTCCCTGTCTCAATCCGGTGGCCAGCGTAAACCGGGCCATAGCCTGCAAATGTTTCGGCAGCTCAAACAGAAGCCGTTCTGCCGTTTCCTTATTTAACCAACGAATCCGCCGCTTTGGTTCCGGTAACAACCGCACCTTGGGTGCCTGATCCAACCATTCCCAGTCGGTTTCGGCCCGGCGCAGAATTGACCGGAGTAACGCCAACATCCGGTTAACTGTTCCGTTTGTCACGCCCTCGGCTTTCTTGGACTCTTTGATCTGGTCAATCACGTCTCGCGTGATCTCATCGAGCGTCGTCTCCCTTAACAAGGGATCCAGCCAGCGCAAGTGCAGCTTGTCCATTTCATGGTTTGAGGCCCAGCACCTGAACATCCGGTAGTCATTCAGCGAGTGGACATTGCAGACGTTTTCGCTAATGCACAACAGCAACAGCCCCGCATAATTTCCGCCGAGAAACGTACTGTCGAAATCTAGCCCAACTCCTCCTTACGGTCTGAACTATAATTCGCCATGTACAGACTGCCTATGTGGATATCTTCACTCCGGAAGCTCCGCCCACCGTTGCCCCGATCGCTAGAACATTTCCTCCACGACAGTAATGACCTTCCTTGGTTCCGCTGCCCACGGCCCTTAGATTAATAGGCAACTGTCGGCGAAGATTCGGATGAAGCCGCTACCTGTTGATTTACACATTCGACTTCGCGTAGTCATCTACGAACCGCATCGTTATTCCGAACTGCTTTATGGCCACCTTCATTAGGTCGCGATGACTGATGACTTTCATCAAGATCCCGTCTTCTACTAGCGGTAGATGACGAATATTGTTTTCCGACATCAACTTCATAGCATCCATCACCGTATCCTGCGGCGAACACACCACAACGTCTCGGGTCATCACGTCCTCGGCGCTGAGAGCAAGTGCCGCCGGTCCGTGCTGCGCAACTGCTCGAACGACGTCGCGCTCCGACAATATCCCTAGCAGTCCGCCCGCAGCGTCGCGAACCGGTAGGACGCCGACGTTATGCTCCGCTAATTGCGACGCTACTTCTTCGAGGTTGTGGTCAGGGCTGCAAGTCAACAGCTCCTCGTCATGCTGCGTAGTTACATCTTCGACTTTCATGTTTTCCTCCTCTTGGCTGGGCTAGTACGAGCGGCACAATTATGCTCGTGCTGCACGGCAATGAGATCCACTCAACTCGGTGAGTCGTTAAAGACTCTACCCTCCAATGTTTTTCTGTTCACCCTCCTAAAACACTCAGGAATCAATGCAACGACTCGCTCAAAGCAGTTACGCAGTTAACCAGTATGAATAGCAGTGTTAGCCGCTCGTCACAGTCGCATGATCGTCTTATACTTCGGCTTATCGGAACTCTTTGGGTAGCGAAAACAAATGGAAACGGTGCAACAATTACTGGATAAAAAGGGACATGAAGTTTGGTCTGTTCATCCGCGTCATTCCGTATTTGATGCCATTAAGAGAATGGCGGAAAAAAATATTGGGTCATTGGTCGTATTAGTAGACGATCAAATCGTCGGCATCATTACCGAGAGGCATTATGCACGAAATGTCATTCTGGAAGGCAAAGCGTCACTTGAAACACCAGTGCGGGATATTATGGATACCCGCGTTGTGTGCGCGCGCACCGACCAGACAATCGAAGAATGCATGGCCGTCATGACTGAAAAGCGGATACGTCATCTTCCAGTGGTTGACCAAAAACAGTTGGTTGGTTTGGTCTCGATTGGCGATCTGGTCAAGAGCACTATTGCTGATCAAAAGTTCACGATTGAACAGCTTACACACTACATCCAGGGATAATCATGGAACGATGAGTGTTTTCCGCCGGTGCTCTAGCTACTAGTGGTGCTGGTAACTCGCGACGTTGCTTGGATCGGAACGCGCCCCTGTGTCTGCGGATAGCTTGGTATTGCTTACATCCATGCGTTAGGAGTCTATACCGCTTGTCTCAGCCGTCACCCAGTTGCCTGGCTCCGGGGTGCCAGCGAACAAATTTAATGGTTGGGGAACAATCGAACTGTTGTACTCGCTAGAATGTCCGGAAAGCGTACCAACTCTGTCGTTCGGGCCAACTAGCTCGATCGGCAGGGCAGGTCCTGACTCCTGTCCTATGCGGCGCAACAAAATTCAGCTGAT
>CALZGZ010000227.1 GCA_945787105.1 uncultured Gammaproteobacteria bacterium | reverse complement strand
CGGCAGTGTAAACGGGGACAGACTACGATCTCCCTCGGGAAACGTGCTCTGTCCCTTTGTCCGTTTTCGGTGACCAGAAATTGGGGTAACCGGATTTCCATAAGAACTGTAAAGCCATGTGTGTAGATATTGGCTTCAACCCCCAAAGTGAGGAGTTGTCATTGAAATCGACTAGCATAGCCAAAAACCTGGCCGCCGCTCTCGCCGTGCTGGTCCTTGCAAACGTCTGCCTCGCCTTCGCTGCCCCGGCAAGCGCGCAGACCGTTGACTCGCTTCCTTCCTGGAACGATGGCAAGGCGAAGCAGTCGATCATCGCCTTCGTGGCACAGGTGACGAAGCCAGGCTCCCCCGACTTCGTCCCACCCGCGGAACGCATCGCCGTATTCGACAACGACGGCACCCTGTGGTCCGAGCAGCCGATGTACTTCCAGGTCCTTTTCGCGCTCGACCGTGTCAAGGCACTAGCACCCCAGCACCCTGAATGGAAGAACCAGCAACCCTTCGCCTCGCTGCTCAAGGGCGACGTCACAGGCGCGCTTGCGGGCGGCGAACACGCCATCCTTAAGATCATCATGACGACACACGCGGGCAACACGACCGCGGAGTTCGAGACGATCGTGAAGGATTGGCTGGCCAAGGCGCGACATCCCGTGACCAACCGCCCTTACACCGATATGGTCTATCAGCCCATGCTTGAGGTGCTCGCCTACCTGCGCGCGAACGGTTTCAAAACCTTTATCGTGTCCGGCGGTGGCATCGAGTTCATGCGCCCGTGGTCCGAGAAAGTCTATGGCGTCCCACCTGAGCAGGTAATTGGCAGCAGCATCAAGGTAAAGTTTGAGATCCACAACGGCAAGCCGGTTCTTGTCCGCCTGCCCGAGCTCGACTTCTTCGACGACAAGGAAGGCAAGCCGGTTGCCATCCACCAGCAAATCGGCCGGCGGCCCATTGCAGCGTTCGGCAACTCCGACGGCGACCTACAGATGCTGCAATGGACTGATGCCGGTGAGGGGCCACGGTTCGCGCTCTACGTCCACCACACGGATGCCGAACGGGAATGGGCCTACGACCGAAAGTCCAGCGTTGGCCGCCTCGACAAGGGCCTCGACGAAGCGCAGGCGAAAGGCTGGACGGTTGTGGACATGAAGCAGGACTGGAAGGTCATTTACCCGTATCAGAAAAATTAAAAATAGAAAGGTATTGGCAAGGCTGACGAGCGACTGCAGCCGACAGCATTCCGCCGCCGCTGAACCGAAGAGAGCGGTAGGCGAGGAGTGGCCCGCGCGACATGCCGCCCGCTGACATTTCGTAGCTAGGTCGGGAACCGGTGCGGGGCAGAAACGGCTGTTGAGACCGGAGGAGACCTCAGTTTTCCAAGACGGCACCCGAAAAACGCGGTTTACGGTTCCCCACATTTTCCAGACCCTATACAAATGAAAGTGGCGGCACGTCCCTATACCGAAGTGCCACTTCCAATCGTTCAAGGCGCTGTGCTCCGTAAAAATGTCGTCGTACCAGACGGTTTAAAGCTGGCGTAAACGCATGTTGCAAACATGGACGACGGCAATAAGTTGCACACCGGTCACTAAAAATGACAATTGCTTAACACTCGACGGTCTTGAATTGGCCGACTCCTGTCCTATGCGGCGCAACATAATTCAGCTGATGGTCCGCGGATCTAAGGACAGCTTTTGCTTTCGGTTAAAGCAAACGGATTGGCTCAATCAAGTTTGATGGTAACAACTATCAACTTGCTGTGCGCAGCCGTGGCACCCGCTCGTGCGCATTCTTAGCGTGCCACAAGTCCCAATCTCGTTGTAGGTTCAACCAGAATTCCGGACCGGTTCCGAGTGCTTCCCCGAATGCCAAGGCCGAATCTGCGCTGACATTGCGCCGGCCGTTAACGATTTCGTTGAGCCGCGCATAGGTCCAGCCCAAGTGGTGAGCGAACTGTTTTTGGTTCAGTTCCATTGGTTCGAGAAACTCTTTCAAGAGCATCTCGCCTGGATGTGTGGGTGGTCGGTTCTTCGGAAGCATATTTATTTACCTGTGATAATCCACGATTTCTACATCTACGGCGTCGTTACCTTCCCAACGAAACACAACGCGCCATTGATCGTTGATCCGCAGGCTCCAGTATCCCGCCCAGTCGCCACGCAATTTCTCGAGGCGATTGCTCGGTGGAGTGCGTAGGAACTCGAGGGCAGGGGCCGCGTTGATCTGGTCAAGTAACCGGATGGCCTTACCATGCAGCTCCCGAGGAATTTTTCGAGCGTGACGACTATTAATGCCGTCGTATATATCCTGGGTTGCCTTACCCGCGATGTTCCTGATCATATATAACAACTATATCGTATATCGATATATGGCACAATCAGTGTGCCAGATTTGTGCCAAAGCTGCTGTTCTGTGTGCTCATTTTGTGCCAATTATCTGGCGGTTTCGAATTGGCAAGCGTTGCAAGTGATTGAATTACAATAAAATAAATAATGGCGGCTCTGACTTTTAATCAGGTGGTCGCAGGTTCGATTCCTGCACGGCCCACCAAATCCGAAAATGATTCATGAACTGTGGGAGCGGCTTTCAGCCGCGAAAACAACAACTTCCATCTCCCAAATTCATTGTCCACTTCCAAAGTCATTTCGAACCACTTTTCATCCTAGTCTTCAAAACCACCAGTGCCGGAGTTTTGCCGGACTTTTTTCGACACACCTTGTTGGCGGCAACGATCAGCTCCTCCAATTCGGGCGCCGAATAGTGCGTCGTAATGTCGCCATTACGATGCCCCAGCAACACCTTGCGCGTCTCGACAGAGACCCCCGCGGCACGCAGGCGCCGACCTAGTGTGTGCTTCAGGTCATGCACCCGTACCTGCGGTAATCCCGCCTCGACCCGCGCGCGCTTCCAGGCGCTGTTGTGGATCTTGGTCACCGGGTGTCCCTGATACGAGAACACATGGGTCCCATGTTCCCCTCGTTGCTCCTCCACGATCGACAAGGCGGTGTTGTTCAACACAACCAGCCGGTCGTCCCGGTTCTTGACCTCCGCGCCCGGTATGATAAACACCGAGGTGTCCAGCTCCGGCACCGGCACTTCCCAGTCCCAACGTAAGTTACACACTTCCTGTTCCCGGCAACCGGTGTTCACCTTGAACAGACACATCCTCGCCAGATGCGCCGGCAGCGCCTGGAACAAGCGCTGCTGCTCGTTCCAGGACAGCGGATACGGCTTTCTGGCATCGGTTGTCGGCAGCATCTGAATCAACGGCGCGGACTCGAGCCAGGTGAGACCGTTCTCATCCCGCCACAACCTCGCCGCCAGATTCAAGATGCGCCGGACCACCACCAAATGCAGGTTGATGGTCCGGTTCTTCACACCTTGGGCGCGCTTGAACTCGATGAACGGTTTCAGCGTGCCCAGGTGCACCTGGTGCAACGGCAGCTCGCCGATATACGGATCCATGTGCTTCAAGTACCCCGCGTAAGCTTTGATCGTCGCGAGGTGCAGGTTCTCTTCCAGAAACCGGGTCGCGGCCTCGCGAAAGGTCCACGACCGTCGCATCCCGAATATCTTCGATTGCCGGATGTCCTCAATCCGGCGGGCCAGTATCAGCTCCGCCTGCTTGAGGTCGCTTGTTCCAGTGCTCTCGTGAATCTTTGTGCCGAGGACCTGTTTGTCGATGTGCCAGATCCCGTTGCGATTCCGGAGCCCCGGTATGCGCTTGCGTCCCATAATTGACCTCCATTTTGCGAGGCGGGACGCCCGTTGCGATGCTTATAGTGATCCGCCCAGGCGTCCAATTCAAGGCGGTCGAACGCCACGCCCTGACGACCCACCCGGATCTCGGTGACGAACGGCCGCACCTCGCGGTTGAACCGGTGGCGATCCACGCCGAGGTAGTAGGGCGCATCGCGCAGCCGCAAAAGACGCGGCACGACTTCCACCACAGCTTTCTTGTCTCGATGCATGGCTTATCTCCTGTAAAAAAATCAAATATCCAAATAGGCATCCGTGTCCCAGGCCGTACGCACGCACCCTGTGCGCCGACCCTGCACCCGAAGGCGCTGTCCGCTTCCATCCCGGGCAGGTCATCCCTCTACGTGGTCTATTTGGTTAGTGTTGGTCCGCGAACTGAAACCTACTCGGCAGCAGGCCCAGACAGCGAAGATCAAACAACGATCTTCCGCCCAAGGCGGATTTTTTTCCGTCGAT
>CALZGZ010000226.1 GCA_945787105.1 uncultured Gammaproteobacteria bacterium | reverse complement strand
GACCCATGCCGGCCATTCCAACCGAGGAAGGGAATGACTGCTTTTTAGTGTGATGTTGGCAGTTGGCAGAGATTGCCATGAGAACGTTTATGGGGCTAAAGCTATCGCGATCAGCACGCCCAAAGCCGCAGGAGTTCCTGCGAATGTCGGGCCGTAATGTCGGACTTTGTCACCCGTAACACCTCACGTCTTGGCAATACTGTATTTGAGTTTACTAGCCTCCTGTGGCTCGTTTGTGCAGTTGCCAGCTGAAGGGGCAATGCGGCTTCAGCGACGTACGCTCGTTGCAAAGTGCAGTTGCCAACGCTTGGTCGCCATCGCGTAGAGCCGCTTCGATTAGGGTGCGGTGCACGATGTCGCGCTGCGCGTGGCTACCGCCGAACTCGTAGGCTCGGTAGCGCACGGGCATCAGGTATCCGACCGTCTCATCGTAGCGCTCGCGGCCGAAGGCATCGACCCCACGCGCGATGGACAGACCGACCAAGCGCGTCATCATAGCGTTCGTGCCCTTGCCTTCTGCTGCGGCTTCTATGACTGCGAGACGAGCAGCGGCCGCGGTACTCCGATCAGTTGCGACGAAGGCCATCATTGCGTGCATGTCATTGAATGCGTAAAAGCCGTCCTCGTCATCCTTCTCGTAATGGTCGGCGACTTCGGCCCAGCGGTTGCCGACGTCCAAACCGCGCAGGTGCATGCGCCACAGGAGAGCCACGGCGTCGAGCAACATGAGCTGGATCTCCTGCCGGCTCCGGCCGCACGCCTTCGTCGTAGATCTCCAGCGCGCGTTGGAACCGGTCCTGGTCGAGGTTGAAGAGTGCGGTGTGCCACCAGTTGTGGAACTGGAAGCCGTTGTCGGTCTGCGCCCAGTGCTCCGTGCGACCCTCCATAAAGTTTATGCCCTCAGACTGGCGGGCCTGCATCTCCATTACGTGGGCGACCGCATGCTGGGCCCAGCAGTCATCCGGTTCGAGATCCAATGCATGTCGCCCCGCCTCCTCTGCGGCCGCGTAACTGCCGCATTCTTCAAGCCCGAAGGCGTGCATCCCGAGCAGGAATGCGTAACCAGAATCGTCGCGAGTCCAGGCAGGCATCGCGCGGGCGACCCGTCCACGAAGGTTTTCGCGGTCGCCATGGTAGAAATCAGACAGGTGGCCAATTTGCAGGGCAAGCAGATCGCGCGGGTATTCAGCCAGCAGATGGTCTAGGGTGCCGCGCGCGCCGTTCCAATCGCCTGACAACCACTGTTTCAGCGCATGAGCGTGACGTCGCTCCCGGTCGTTGTTTCGATTGTTCAATTCGTTGAGCTTCGTGACGCTCTTTTCGATCTCCGGGACCACGCTCCTTTCCCACATGCTGAGGTGGACGTGGCCGCGCAGCACGTGGCCCATCGCAAAATCCGGGTCTGTCTCCAGAGCCTCGTCGATGATGGCGACCGGGTCGCCCCGATAAGTATTGAAGGCCCTAAGCGCGCGCTCATAGGTCGCCAGGCTCTGTGAATTGTCCGATGATGCATCGACGCCGCGCTGGTCTTTCATGCCCGGTCTCCATCCGAAAAGCGGACCGTCTCGCGAGAAACGCAAGCCATCCGAAAGTGCAAGAGCTTTATATAAAGTTTAAGGGGTTCCACGATCTAGTCAAGGCTCGGTGCCATGAACGCCCCATACTGAAGAGCTGACATTCGCCTGCTGGGCTCGGATGGTTGGTTGTGGCCGACGGAAGTCCTGTGAGCGCGTCATCCACTATCTGAGAGATCAAGTCTGTCCTATTACTCCGTGGGCCAATCACAGCAGAAGAACTCCCCGACCCTAGGCTTGACCCTGCCTAAAATCTGTTTGTGTTGTGTGAATGCCGTTATGGCCTGCTTATGGGACGCAGAATTGTTTTCCGGTGGCGATCATATTGCCGCGGTTATGTCCAACCGCCAATCGCCGCAGGAGCCACAACTCGACACCAACAGGCCAGCGACAATCGAAAATCAAACGAACCTGACCCTTCTGATTTTAAACGAACCTGACCCTTCTGATTTTTGATCCTTCTGATTTGGACTTCGGCGCGAATCTGAGCACGTTCGTGTATCAGATTCTCCGGTATGTACGCTTTAACACAGGCGAAAAAACCTTTCCTTTCGTAGATTGGCCGTCGTTGAAAGGGGAGATCGGCAATAACCCGACCTCTGTTGCCCCTAAGTCCGGGCGGCGCGGATACGGGTTTGCTTACTGATACCTAAGTTATCTAACCTGTGCCCAATGCCAATCGATCAAGTGCTGCAGCAGCGCATCAGGGATATCAGCCATTTCTGCCTTGCGCTGCGGCCGTTGTAGTCTTTCCATCGACGCCACCTTTCTGGCATCGGTCTCTCGCCGTATTGACACTGCCCTTCGATCGGTGCTGTCAAAGATAAACCACTCGAGTACTGCACCACAATACTTACGATGTGCGATTCTCCAGAACAAGATACGCTGCCCTATTTTTTCAATGTAGATCTCTTGGGGAAACTCGAGTTTGGTGGGCTGCGCATTACACCCATGGGTACGTGGTTTTGTCGGCGACTTCATGAAATCAATTTCGTAAGGCATGGCAACCTCCTATCACATTGCCAACCAAGGGTCGCACTGCTGAACAACGAAAACAGACTACACTTTTATTGTACTGTTTTCATCCGACCAAAATAGTAAAGAATAGTAAAGGTGGCATCTTTTACCTAACGAATTTGATTAGGACAACTGTCCACCAAGATGATTGTCGACGTTGTAGACTTGCTCGTACGCCCCACCAATCGCGTCTCTTTGCGCTAGATAGATCGCTGCATTCTCCACTTCTCAAGACATGAATTGCTTAGGTTGACAATGCCATTGGCCGTTGTGAGCCGACGGCAGCGAACGGGAAAGATCGACCCACTATAAGATACTCCGTCCTGCTCGGGAGAGACCGAGGATGCCTTCAGCAGTCATCTCGCGGTCGCCACCGACGCCGGCCAGATCAAAAGGGGATCGTTCGCCCGCAATTAACGCATGGTCAAAGGGAATGAAATTCTGTGCATCGAGAGGCATCTCGGTGACTGGGCGTGATTCAAAGGCAGGGAGGTACTTCCAGCGTACTCGTTGGGCAATTAATCCTGACATGATCTGGCTGTTGGTCCAGTTCAGGCGTTGCCCTTCGGTGACTTCCGTCACCATATATCACCCCGCGTGAGTGTTATCGTGTGAGACGCTGGAGCGTGGAATAGTTGGCTTGCTCTCGTGTGAAACATAACAAAAATCGGTGCTAAATCACACGGGGTCGAAGCACGACCACGCGGGGTGAGTGTTCGCTAAACAAAAAATAACAAACACTTGTTTTCATGCGTGTGCAAAAAGATCGCGTGGGGGTCGTTACGAGTGGTACCTGGTTAAGTTCTTTTCCCGATCTGCAGCATATACGGGATCACGTTTGGCTTGACGCGCAAACTCGTGTGCAAACCAAAAGCTTGTCTGCGGGCACGTATTTATATCGTGTCGGCGACACATGCGACCACTACGTTTTATTGTCAAGGGGGCATATTCGAGTGTCCAGGACTTCCCGCGCCGGCCGTGAGATCTTGTTATACCGCCTCAAGGTTAGGCAAAGTTGCCCATTGTCCACCGCGATACTATTCAGCGGAGGGCGCTTTCCGGCGGATGCTATCGCCGAGAAGGACACCGATGTTGCGTTGCTACCTGCGAAGTCGTTTCAGATAGCGTTCGGGTACTCGCCTGGATTCCGGCAGTTTGTGTGTACGAACTTCGGTAAACGAATATTAGAAAATATAGTGTTGCTGGAACATATGGCTTTTTCACGCGTCGATATGCGGTTGGCGCAGTGGTTGCTCAGTCACGCGAGCAGGGATTCGACACCGATCGATATTTCGCACATGGAGCTGGCTCGCGAACTCGGAACCGCCCGTGAGGTCGTGACGCGGCAATTGAAGGCATTCGAGGGTAGCGGATTGGTCCGTCTGGGCCGACGCGAAATCCATGTCGCCGATCGACGCGCGCTGAAAGCGCTGCTTTCCCGCGGTCGTAAATGAACCAATTACCGCACCACGACAGCAAAAAAAAAAGATATACGGATCAGCTGCAACGGTAAAGTTCGTGAACGTAAAAACAAAAAAACGCCCCCCGTTTTGGGCGGGGGGCCAAGTAACCTGATTCAGTCACTAGGTGGGGGTGTCTGAGGAAGGTGTCCTGAACCAGGTAAAACTGTGAATGGATAGAATTATAACCCCCCTGCGTTCTGATAGACACACCTGAATGAGGTGGTCCGCTCGGTCGAGGATATCCCCATCGCTGCAAATTTGAGCCTATCCATTTCAATGTCCTGTGGCGGCGTAAACGAACAGTTTAAATGGTTAGGGAACTACCGAATAGCGGTATGCACCCGAATATCCGCAAAGCGTATTCAAACGGCCGTTCGTTTCTGATGGGTGAAAGGCCGCAGGTGGCCGTTTGCCGCATATTGCAGTGCAACAGCCGGCACTGATTCTTTTGTTATAGCCAACGGCGGCAACGAGTATTTCTTCAGCCCATCGTGTTGCAGCATTGTTGTATCAGACAGACCAGGTGATTCGGACCCTCAGTTGACGATCTTCCAGGATCCGTCGGGCTGCCGACAAGCAGTACCGTACGCGCTCTGCTGCTGCCCACCAACTGTAACTGTCGTCGTGTACTCGCGGCAAGGTGCTCCGTCGGGCGACCCGTAGGTCCGAGTGGGAAAGGTGTAGCCTCCGTTTCCGGTATCCGGGTTGCGCCAGTTCGAGGCTACGCCGGTGGGATTGTATTCTAGGGCGTAACCGACAGAATCGCGCGCCATCACCTGATCTGCGGCATCGAGCTGCTGACCGATCCGCTGTCCGACCAGGCCTCCGAGAAAGGCACCCAGTACTATTGCGGCAGTCTGATCGCGATGTCCCTTCCCCAGGCCATAACCGAGCGCCGCACCCGTCACGGCGCCGGCAGCGGCACCTGCTTGTTCCTTGGGTCCGGTCTGGGCACAGCTGGCCATGAGCGACACAGAAAGAATTGCAGCCAAGAATCTCAAATACATCATCTCTTTAACGTCTCCTAATCTGATCCACACTGTCGAGCGACTTATTCACCGCTGCAACTTCCAGGAACCGTCGTTCTCGCGACACGCCGTCCCATAGGCTTGCTGTTCCTGACCACCGATCATAACCGACATGATGTACTCCCGGCACGGACCCGCGGACGTCATGTGGGTACGGACGGGTGTAGTAGTGAAGGTCTTTCCCGTGTCCGGGTTCTGCCACGCTGTGGCCTCGCCGGTGCGGTTGTACTCCAGAACCGAGCCCACCGTTGGATTAACCGCCACAGCCGTTGCCGGCTGGTAGCCGGCACTTTGACGCTCGACATAGCGCGGCTGAGACAACAGGTACGTCGCAGCCCCGCCGAGGAGCAATCCGCCCAACAGATAATCGTACTTGTAGCTGTCGTCGTCGCGGTACCCGTGGCCATAACCGCGATACTTGTGGCCGTGACGTCGGTGGCCGGAGTAGTGACCGCGGTGGCTTTTGTAGTGGCCGCCGTGGCTTTTGTAGTGGCCACCTGAGTAACCCGGTCCGTGCCGCTTGTGGTGACCACCCGCCTGCGCACCGCCGACCGTTAACTGAGTAACGACCAGCGCCGCCAGCGTGACGAGAGTGAGTAATCCGCGTTTCATTTGCCTATCTCCCGCTCTGGTTTTCCTTGGTTGGGTGACCGTAATCATAAAATAAGTTGCATGAACACTAGCTGAACGAGCCTGGCGGAGGTCGGGATCCATGGTAGCAGGAATCGTTCTCATTACGGCTGGCATATTGATCGCCTTATATCCACCACTGCTCTCGATGATCGTGGCAATCTTATTGATTGTACTCGGTTTTTATTCTGATCACCGGTGGTATGGGTGTATTGTCTTGGACGTTCGCATGCCGGGTATGAACGGCCTCGAGGAAAGTGGAGGCCGGCATAACTCAAGTCATGGAACTGCAAGAGCAGGGTTATTCCTCCGTGCGTCCGTAACCTGACAGGACCACGTGAGTGCGTACTCCCCCTCTTTCCGCTGCTTTAAAGAAGACGTTTTCTCAGACGAGGGAATATATCCCTACACTGCGACTTCCGCCTTCAGATTAGATTTAAACTCCTCACGAAACAAAGTTTGAATCTATTTAAAACGAATCCGGCATCATTGAAGGATGCCTCGCGATGCCGCAACACCATCAGGCGATGCTTAACGCATTTCTGGAGAAGGCGCTGGCTGGGGATGAGGAAGCCAACAAACTATCAGAGGATTACAACGCCGGTAAGATGACAAAGGTTGAGTTGAGGGGAGAGATGTAGCGGTTGTATCGGCATTAATCCTGCTCCGTGTGGTTCCTTTCCAGGTTGCGGAGGACGAATCAAACGACTTATGTGGTGTCTTGCGACCGTACCGATTCGATGGGCGTGTCGTTCGGAAGGTGCAACCACTCACCATCACTCCGAATGTGATTGCAGAACCAGTTGGCTAGCCAATTGGCCATGTCGTCATCCAGCCGTTCGGTTTGATAGTCGGACATCCAGGTCGTAACCCTATCGAGCAACCGGCGATGATCTGCCTCGTGTTCCTCGTAGCCACAATCTCGCATGATCGCTTCTTCTAGGGCGAAGTGCTTGGCGGCGCGGGAATATAGCTCTTCGAGGATTCCTATGATGAACTTCTGGTGCTCGCCCGATTGCAGTTGCTCATCAAGTCCGTGGATCAGTCCGATCATGTAGCGGTGGTCCGCGTCCATCTTCCGTATGGCGTGGCAGAATCCAGGTTTCCATTCGATAGGCGTCATATTCAACCCTTGCTGCTGTACTAAGCAGACATTATATGAATCGACGGCAAACAATTAATTAAGCGTCTGATTTTACTTGGTTATTGCTTTAATATCACCCCCCTAAAACGCTCAAGAATCAACCCTTTATGCTGCCGTACGCGCCTCGGCATGCGTATAGTCCGCTTATGATTTCAATGCGGTCATTGCGAACAATTGCTTTGCTCATTACAAAGCAAACCCTTCCGTTGTCGTTCTTCGAATCGACAGGCAATCGCATTTTTCAATTAGAGCAACTTAATTAACGCGAGCGCTGTTTAAGGGAAGGTTGGATGCGAACACCCTAGAAGCGTCAAAAGGATATCAACGTCCCCGATGACGCTTTCGATAATGCCGCGGTGATTCTCCGGTCCACGACCGGAATGCCCGGGTAAAACTGGTCGGGTTGGTGAATCCGAGCGATGTGGCAATCTCGGCAACGGATTTGTCTGAATGAACCAGGTCTTCGGTGGCACGGCGCTTCTTCATTTCGATGACTTCCGTGGAAAACGTGGTGCCGCTCGCCTTGAGTTTGCGTTGAAGCGACTGGCGACTCAGTCCGGTCAATCGCGCCGCGTAGTCGACATTCAAGTCGGCGTGATGCAGATGCAACACCAATGTCTGCCGGAGTGCGTCAAGAAACTCAACCGGAAGCTGGATCCGGTTTCCGCCCGTCAGCGAGAACGGAACCAGCGCGCGGTGATCGAGCGGTTGCAGCAACCATTCCGTTGGAAAGCGCACGACCATTCCCATCCGGTCGCCGCCGACGATGTGGATGCCCAGGTATCGCTCAGGTAGCGCGCTGGGATCACAAACCTTGAGGCGTACGTCTTTGGCGTTCCAACTCGAGCCTGCACCCCGGCGCAGCAGGCCGAGCGTGAAGGCAGCGGTGAACGCGTCATTTTGCGCAGGCGCAATTTCCTGCTCGCTGGTTCGTGTTTCCTTGAAGGACGTATGGCTTGCGCCGACGTCGAGCGAGTGGCGAGCCGACGAGGCCTCGTCCTTGGCGGCGCGAGTGAAGCGCACCAGGAACTCCCCGAGCGTGGTCGCCAGGGACGCCGCATCGACGAGGGGCGGCCAGGCGCTGAGGTCCAGCGACTCGCCGACGCGTACGCCGAAATACGGATCGTTCGCCGCCCGGGCCGCATCCTCCAGAAACCGGTGAACGACGACGACCGGGACGAATACGTTCGCATCGAGCACCGTCTCGCGCACCAAGCCATTGGCGGTTAGCACCGCATTGGTGTTCAGCCGCAAACGATCCATCGCCTCCACGAACGGGAGGATCAAGTTCAGGCGGACCAGGGGAAGGGGCGATGGCTTCCCTGATGCATGCCGTTTGTTCAAACTTCGCATGCGGACGAACAATAACAGTGCGACCAGAGATTTTGCCTGAAATCTTGCATTTCCTACTAATTATCTCGGGTAACTGATGCAACCTGCAAGGTATTACGCGGATCATTCGGCTAACCTTCCCCTCGGCCGTGTATTAACACCTCGTTGGTTGGCGTGCAAAGACTCGTATTCGCCGTTCACCCCGAATTGGCACGGACCAACAATTTGCAGTCACCAGATCGCTGCTAGGAGGAGACCCACGGCAGACAGCACGGTTTGCGTGGTTGTGGCGCGAACGGCACAACCAAACCAATGATAAACGACGTAAATCACCTCAATAAGGAGAACACGCATGATTTCGATTAGGAGAATAACCGCGAGCCTATTGGCGTGCGTCTTGTTCGGAACTCTTCAGGCCCTTGCCTACGATAACGCCAGCATCTACTCACCCGGTCAGCTTGGAGCGGCAACCGTGCACGAGTCGAAACCGAAGCAGATCCTGATCACCAATGTTCACGTCTTTGATGGCCTGAACGATAAGCGCATCATGAATGCCAACGTGCTGATCGAAGGAAAGCTGATCAAGGAGGTCTCGAAAACGCCCATCAAAGCGGTGAACGCTAACGTGATTAACGGTGGCGGCCGAACGTTGATGCCCGGCATGATTGACGGTCACGCACACGTGATGATCAATGACGATTTTGGGCCGGTCGAACGTGACATGGATCTCACCGATATTTCGTACAACGCGGTAATCGTAATGGAACGCTTCCTGATGGACGGCTTCACCGCGGTGCGTGACATGGGCGGTCCCGCGTTCGGTCTGGCACGTGCGATTAATTCCGGGCGCGTAGTCGGGCCGCGCCTCTATCCGTCGGGGGGATTTATCTCCCAGACTTCAGGTCATGGCGACTTCCGCGACCGGGCCGATCCCGGCTTCAGCATCCACGACGCCGGGGACCTCTCAAACTTTGAGCGCATGGGCATCGGCAATGTGGTCGACGGCGTGCCGGAGGCGCTGAAGGCAACGCGGCTCAACCTGCGTAACGGTGCTACCCAGATCAAGATTATGGGCGGTGGCGGTGGATCGTCCCGCTTCGACCCCATCGACACCACCCAATTTTCCAAGGACGAGATCTGCGCCATCGTTGAGGCAGCAAAGGACTGGGGCACCTACGTGGCCGCCCACACCTTCAACGATCGTGCGGTCAGCCGTCTGCTCGACTGTGGTGTGAAGACTTTCGAGCACAGCTTTTTTATTTCTGAAAAGACCATGCAACGGATCGCCGAGGAGGGGGGATACGTGGTACCGCAGATGTGGGGCATCTCGCCGGATATGGCACGCAACCCGCTGATACCAGAGGCTAAGAAGGGGATGGTGAAGGCGCTTGGGGAACAATACAAAGATTTCGGTCGCAACCTGCTCAAGAACAACGTGAAAGTTGTATTTGCCTCTGACTACGTCGGTAAGTTCGAGGATGCCGAGCGCGCCCGCCGCTATGAGCTCTGGTGGCGCACCCAAACCTTCGACAGCAACTTTGAGGTGTTGAAGCAGGTCACATCGACCGCTGGAGAAATGCTGGCGATGTCCGGACCTCGCAATCCGTATAGCGAAGGCAAGCTCGGCGTCATTGAAGCGGGAGCGTACGCCGATCTGCTGCTGGTCGACGGCAATCCACTCAAAGACATCAGTGTCATCGGTGGCACCGACAAGTGGTTCGACGCGGAACCCGAATGGAAACCCATCGAGACCATCCGACTGATCATGTTAAGCGGTGCGATCTACAAGAACACACTGTGACAGGTATCGATACGTTACGAGAATGCCTAATGCCGTGCATGTCAGTAATGGGAATAGGGGATAGACCACGGTTTTCAGTGCGGATCGAGGTTGTCCTGGCGCGATAGGGTGATTATTCCTTGGTTCTGTCTGATAGTGTGCAGTTATACCTCTCGTGAAAGGTTCATTCCTTTGAGGTGAACGGAAGAACTCGCCACGGTCATGATCAGAAGAATCACCGCGGTAACAGTGTGTCGTCGGTCCGCTGCCATGCTGTCGTCCATATTCTTGTACGCTGCGATGTTGCCGGCCTGGGCGGCGGAGTTCGACGTCAGCCCGGGTTTCGGCGGCCCGGACAACACCGAGAACACGATCGCCGCGGATCGTGCCCCGGCAGTGTCCATCATCAAGCGCGATCCGCTGGAAGCCTGGAACAACTGGAAGAAAGAAGTAACAGAAAAAATCGGCATCGCCTTCAGCTTGGATTATTCGGCGGTGGGCGTGTCCGGCGACGGCACGACGCGGGACAACGCCTCCAGTGGCATCGCGCGTTTCTATGGTTCGTGGGATCTGGTTAACCGAGGGAGCAAGAACACCGGGGCATTCGTGTGGAAGATCGAACACCGCGATGGCTACACGGTACCGCCGCCAAGCGGATTTGCGCTCAGCGAACTGGGTTATGTCGGCCTCCAGGAGCCGCCGTTCAGTAACCAGCGATTTCGCACTACTAACCTCTACTGGCGTCAGCGCTTCAACGAAGGCCGCTCGACCATCGTTGCCGGCTTTCTCGACGCCACCGATTACGTCGATGTCTATGCATTGGCCAGTCCCTGGCTGCATTTTTTCAACTTCGCCTTCAGCACCGGCAGCGCGACCATCGCCCTGCCCAACGATGCCACCCTCGGCCTCGCTGGGGCCACGATGCTGGGGGAGAACTACTATCTCATTGGCGGCCTCACCGACGCCAACGCCGATCCAACCGACCCGTTCGAAGGCTTCGACACGTTCTTCGATGACAACCAGTACTTCAAGAGCGTCGAGTTCGGCTGGACGACTTCCCACGAGCGACTGGTATTGGATAACTATCACGTGACGATCTGGCACAAGGACCAGCAGGATAAGCTTGCCGTCCCCAGTGGCCAGGGCGTCAATGTCTCGTTCACACGCTACCTCGATCAGCGCTGGCTGCCGTTTGTGCGCGCCGGTTGGGCCGAGGACGCGGGAACCCTGCTGGAGAAATCGCTGAGTGTTGGTATCGGATATCAACCCACCCCGGGGGGCAACCTGTTGGGTTTTGGTTTGAACTGGGGCGAGCCCAACGAGACCACCTTTGGGCCCGGACTCGACGAGCAATTCACCGCCGAGCTGTTTTATCGTATCAATCTGGGCCAGAACTTTGCAGTGACCGCGGACCTGCAGTACCTCAAGGACCCGGCATTGAACGCGACCGAGGATTCGCTCTGGGTGTTCGGCCTGCGTGGGCGGCTAGTGCTCTGAGTAGTCACCCTTACCCATCTGGACGACCACCCGAATTGCTGAAGTGATCGTCCTTCGATTTGTATAACGAGACCGTCGTTGCGCAGGCCACATGCTGGCGAATGTCAGCAATGGATAGGCCCAGCAGTCATTCAAATCGCTGTTTTCGCATTCGCCCGAACGGCTCTTGTTGGCCGTTTGCTGCCCGTGCAGTGCCGTTTCCGGCGGCCATGACGTTTCATACTGATCGAATACGGGATTTACTTATCGACTCCGAACGAATCTACGACTACACGTCAATCGACGAGTTTCTTCTTAGTGAGGGTGT
>CALZGZ010000225.1 GCA_945787105.1 uncultured Gammaproteobacteria bacterium | reverse complement strand
GCTGAAGCGATTAAGCAATGGGGGTTCCCGGGTTTGTTGATGGTACGTTCCTATCTGGATAAAGCTAGAGGCCAATGATCGAAGACTTATTTAATGGGCTGACGATTACTGATTTTCATGATGACATGCACCGCAACATCGTGTCACTGTGGGAGTCCCAGAATCTTTACGACGACCTGACCGACACCCCAGAAGGATGGCAGGCAGCGACCGATCTTGAGATGGCCACAAAACCCCACACCTATCTTTCGGATCAGCCGGTGATTGATCGGCCATTTGAAGAAGCAGCCTACAATGAAGCCATCAAATATCCCTTCGAGCATTGGTCGATGACACGGTATTGTGATGGCTCTTTCGGTGTTTGGTATGGCGCAGATTCACTGGTAACAAGCATCTATGAGACCGTCCATCATTGGCGCAGGGGTTTTCTTGAGGATGTCGATTGGCAGAATATCGACGGTGTCGTAATTGAACGGAAAGTTTATTTAGTACGCTGTGATGTCGCCCTACTCGACTTTATTTCAAAAATTGATGAGTTCCCGGTGCTGATCGATTCAAGCAGTTATCACCTTACTCATCAGATAGGTGCACGAATGAATCACGATGGTCATCCTGGTTTGATTAGCCGCTCTGCACGTTGTAAAGGATTAAATTATGCTGTCTTTAATTCGCACGTATTAACCAGTCCACGACAACTATGTTATCTGACCTACCGAACGGAGGCGGCACAGGTTTTAATTGAGAGAAAATCGGGTGAAGTGATGCTGCGGATATAATGTCCCTGTGCACTATGGCATGCCGCTAGCATTCCCCAATTATTTCGTAAATTGTATATAGTGCTCCCGATGAGAGTTAATTATCAATAGCCTCTATTTCATCGCCCCAACATGTGCCTAACGCACCCCAGAAACAATTATCGCTGGAAATTTCGCCATCTCGCATCACGAGCAGCCAAATTGCGATTACTTCTTGACGGGTGGACTCGTCCCAAATCCTCACCGCTTCTTCCTCGTCGGGTGCAATGTAGGTAATCGCATCTATGATATCAACTGAGGTGGTGAGGCTAGCTGTTGTGCTGATGAAGTCTTGCATGTGCTTCTCTCCCTGTGTGCGAGCATCTATCCATGGTGCTTAAGTCAAGCATAGGGCGCCCCAACAGTTTTCTACTGCGGCGCATGGCGCGTGAGTCATACAGCGCTTCTTCAGCCGCAGGGTCGGAGAGGTTAAACCAATGTTGTAAAAAATGAATGCGCAGCATCCGTTCTAGCCCGACCGGCGGACGACCAGCCCCTTTGGATTGGGGATAAAATGGCTTGATGACGTTGCACAGCTCTGACCAGGCGATTACGGCTTCCATTTCAGCGAGAAACTGATCTCGACGAGTGGGTTTGCGAAAACGTTCGAAGCCTTCATCGGCAAGGGTCTTTTGGCGTATTCCATTATCCTCTAGCACGTGTGATTCGATAAATTGTATTATGAACGAAATGATTAATAAATCAGAGATTCCCTAGGATAATATTCCGACGCAACGAATCTGAAGTCGTCCCTCACTTGCGAAAAAAAAATTGAGAACAACGGGTTTGATTTTGAAATAGCCCAGTAACAGCACAAAATAGACGCTGCTGTAGCGGTCTTTTAATGTGCGAAACATCTCTAGCTCTACATCATTCAGCGAAAAGTAAAGACGTCTTTGCTCAGGCGTTAGCTTGGGAGGGCTATAAAAATCATTAATCTCAGAATCAAGTAAAATGGAGAGGCGCTTGCTGCTTTCGCTAATTTGGGACCCCAAATGGCTAATAGTAGCCTAATATGTGCAATAAATAGTCAATCCAGCCCACTTAGGAAAACCAATGCACCTCTGGAGGCCCCGGCAGCCGCGGGTTACAGCGTGCTGTGCGAATTCTGGCGGGGATGTCCCCAGCACCCCAAATTGGAGCTATTTTTGCACTATGCTTTGACCCACCTTATCTGATTGGAGCACTGGTACAGTAATGATTTAGCGAAGCAATCCGGGTCAATATCCGATGCAAATTCAAGGTCAAATTTGGATGCAATTCAACAATATAAATATCATATAGTTAGACCTAGTGTTTTGCTGTCCGTAAGTTATTAACAGTGAATTTTCAGCGAATAGTCCACTACGGAGATTCAATGCACCAATTTATTTTCGCTTTCCCTAAAATCAAAATCGTCTGGATGACCGGCGGGATCAATATTCAAGGAACATGAACTGATCCATTTGATTCAATCATAGTACGCTGATTCCCGTCAGCCATTAGCTTCCTGTATTTTTGAAGAACATGATGCAACTCTGGTGACTCGATTCGAAACCACCCGTTTCGATCGATGAATTCTCCAATTTTAAATTCCCAGGTATTAGTTTTATGTCGAACATAAATAAACCTATTGTTGTTCTCCAAATTCATTAAACGACCATTCATTGCCAGCACATCTTTTAGGAATGCGGCGTCTTCTGCCAGGTTAGTCAAAGGGTAGCGAGCGCCTTTGGTCCAGAATGTCCTGCGGTAAACTAGCGTTCCACCAATCACATCACCGACAAACATGCGCTTGCGCAGCTTCTCGTTAGTGCCCCAGAATTCCAGCCGGTCCAGAGTTAGCAGGACAGTATTTTCCAGGCCGTTAATATCACATCTATTATCCAATAGAGGTTGCATCTGGTGTGACAATCTGTCAGCTGCATACCAGTCGTCGTCATCCCAGTGAGCGATATATTCACCAGCCGCTGCTTCGACAGCAATATTGCGTTTTTCGCCGATCGAAATTTTTCGGGGAATGCGTATGTACTTTACCTGGTCCAAGTCTTCAAAAAGGTCGGCGACATTTTCCGTGCCGTCATCGACGACTATCAATTCCTTCACCGGATAATCCTGGCTTAAAAAATTATCCAGCGCCATTGGGATAAAAGCCCGGCGATTATAGGTAGGCATAATGCAGGAGACGAGAGGCTTGCTGACTGAAACCTTTTCAGAGGCATTTACTTCCCGAGCAAAATGCTGATCCAGCTGAATTCGAACCGCATCTGAATCTACCTTGCGCCAGGCACGGCTGGCGGTTTGGCGCTTGGAGGTATTGCCGTCGTGAATAGTAGCAATACCCAGCATCGGATCTTTCATATCGTGAATTGATCCATTGGCGCGCAGACAAAAACGTGAATCTTCGCCTATACGAATATTCTCGAACCGGTGCCGCTGCCAGAAATCCTTGCGATACATCATGGAATTACCCGAGACCCAGGTGCCTGCTGTACCGAGATAGCTATACAGCCAGATATCGTCTTTCTGTAGATCCACAAAATATAAACAGCTGGTTCCAGCGAGTTGCACTCGGGAATTTTCGAAAACGCGTTGTTGGGTCGATAGACGCCAGCGGGGATAACAGTCGTCGTCATCCCAGTGGGCAATCAACTGTCCAATGGCCTGTTTGTTGGCGAAATTCCGCTTGTAACCTGTGGAATGAGTTCCCTCTAACCGGAAATAGCGAACTTGCGGATGATCGGACACCAGGTCCCGCACCGCTTCATCACCGTCATCGACGACAATCAGTTCCTTGTACAAGTAATCTTGTGCCAGAAAGTTAGCGATTGCGCTGCCAACAAATTTCTGCCGGTTACGTGTCGGCATAATACAGGAGATCAGAGGTGAATCTGCGGATTGTGGCACAGCTATCGTTTTATCAACGGGCAACGGCCCATGTTGGTCATGCGGACGAGGATGGGCGAAATTGGGGCAGCTATCCCCGCGACAATGATTACGGAAAACAGCGTGACCGCCATGTTGTTGTCGCGCACAGAATTTTCTCTGGTAAAGTTGCTTGTTGCGCTGAAACAGAGCTGCTTCATTGCGGGCTCGGATTCTGGATTCCGAACGCCGGTGGGCATAGGCAGCCTTGACCCAGGCACCCTCGAATCCAGAGCGGGCAGCGCGAATATTGTAATCCATTTCCCAGCACGGCCCCTTGGCGTAGGACTCGTCCGCTCCCCCAATAGTCTCGATCACCTCTCGTTTTACCAGTAGGCAGAAATCGGACAGTGAATACAGCGGGGCCAAAGATACGTTCGCATCGCCATAGCGTTTTTCGAGAGTCCTGGCAAAGACGTTGAGTCTCGAAGTCGATGCTCCCGGATGCGGCGCTTCCGCTAGGCACTGTTCGTTCCATACACGATTGGTACTCGGTCCCGCCAGTGCCGCCCCGACACTAGCGGCGATGGCCTGTCGTAATCGTGCCAGGCATTCATCTACCAGAATAGTTCCGGCCTCGAGGAACAGGATATCGCCCTGTTCGCGATATCCGGCGAGTCGATTGAATGCTGCCGGAGCTCCATCGTTTTGGCCAATCAGCAATTGCGGCAACTCGGCCAAAACCTGAAAACGACTGGAGTCCGGGAGCGCCTGGCTGCCGAGCAAAATTATCTCGATATCATCGGCAAAATTTCGCAATTCCTTTACAGAAGCCAACAGGGCTTCATGCTCACCATCGCTATATATTCCCAGCGTCAACATGCAGGCACTTTCTACCGACGTCATTTACTCTCAGGCCTCTGCATGCCGATGCAGTTTGAGGCTCGTGGCGTCGGGCAACAAGCCTGTTAGTTCTTCGGGATTGAATATCTCGAAATTGTCGTCAACGCCTAGATCCTTGCGCATCTTTTTCCACATTACCTCCAGACAATTCAAGGGCAAACGCCTGTCTTCGGCATCCATCACTTGTTGCAAGGCCAGATACGCCTTTACAGTAGAACCGCTCGCAAGCATCAGGAATTCCGCATTGCAGGCTTTCAGGAAATCGCTTAGCTCGTTCTTCTGAGTCGGAGAACCATTTTCATCGAGTAGCCCACGAAGACTGGCGATCATATTGACGTACAACTCGTATCGCCGTTCGGACAGCGCTGCTTTCTGGTTTATTGCAGCGGAAGAGCGCAGGCCGTAAACGATGATAAACGCTACCACCACGGCGGTAATGGCTGAAGTAAGTAGCACAACCTTGGTGGCGGGTTCCAGCACATCGACAAACTGCCAGGTGACCAGTGCCCCCTGGTATATGAAATAAAATACCGCGCCGACCAGTGCAATCACTACAGTAAAAGCGAAAATTTTTCCCAGTGATCTCATAGCTATCTCCTTTAAAGTTCTAATAAATTTTTAACTGCATCCCCAATTGAAAGGGGACTGGATACTGACATCAGTATCTCGTTCAAACCAGTCTCAGCGAATTAAAGAACTGAGACTCAAGCTGCAAATATTCCTCACGCTTCGACTCGTGCACGATCCAGTTTTGCAAAACGTTTTTTTCTCCAAAACGTACTTCCTGGCAGACGTCCCACAGACGAACAGTCTCGGAACCAAACACATCGAGCTTACCGTCGTCCCCGGCATAAAATCCTTCGGCCCCGAGCCGCGTGTAAGACACCGCCTGGCGTTTGCCAGGTAGTTCCGACAGCACCACCGGCTGCTCGTCCTCGAATTTCACATCTCGATGAAGTTTTGCATCCTCCCGCCAGCCTTTTAGCGACAGTGTCTCACCCGCACTGACGCGGATGGTTACATCCGGCGTTTCCTGTACGAACAACAGAATACTTTCATCCGAATAAACATCCACGGGCTCCGCATCGGCGAACACATCGAAAGCCACCGATTCATCCACGGCAATATATCTCTGAAGCGACGCAGGCAACGGCTTGTTTATCATGGTTACCTCCATTCGAAAATATTTATTCGCAGCATTCTGCATACCATGATCCTAAATATGAATTTTGAGATCGATTTTAATTATGACTCGATGCGCCGTCAGGGTGAATATTTGCTCGACCAGGTCCCGCCAGGCCCTGTTATTTCTGACCTCAAGTTTCTCGTCGGGGGAACAGGCTGCGTATCTCGTCAGAATAGCCACGCGCTTGGTGAAAAAAGTCGCCGGTCCGCTATAGCTTTCGATTTCGCTGCGCAATGCTTGCAGTTTTGTCGACAACACCAGGTTGATGCCATCGGGAACCAGCATGTTGTTTACGCGTTCGCGAAAATGATTAATATTTCTGTCGTAATTATCACGGGTAAAGCTCGAATACAGCGGATGGTTGTAAATAAATTCGAAGATTTCCCGAGCCCGTGGCGACTTGGGGCCTCTGCCACTCATCGTGGGATCCGGCGCGGTCGACAAGCCGCGTCCCAATCCGCCGACCCAGTAAGCCCGAAACTCGGTCGCGTAGCGTCCAAAGTCTCCGGGCTCTACGCGATCGAGGGCATGAATGCCTTCGTGTGCGAGCAGGCTCGCCATCTGAGAGTTCGGGCGTTTGTTACCGGGTGCATTGACCCGTGGCGTCAAATTCAAGAATACATGATTGGGAAATCTGCTCCAGCGCCAACCGGCAGCACCGGGAGCCCCGCGCAATACCCGCGGGTTACTCAGGTTGCCGCAGGCATAGGCTACCTGGGTCGCGGGATTGCCTCCATGCATTGCCAGCCAGGAGGCGGAATCCGAGCGCACAATTACCGCCTCCACCTGGATGGCTCCCCTGGCAACCGCGTTGCCGACCCGATACTCGGGCGAGCCGGGCGGGAAATTGTGCGTCATATAATACAGCAGGCTTCCCGCGGAGTTTTTAGACCGCTTTAACCGATTGGTATCGGCGGTCAGAAGATTGGCATCCGCGGTCAGCGAGCGCGAGATACTCGGCTGGACGGTGAAGGGATGTGTCACCGTCTTGATCGCGGGTCCACTGGATTTATAGAATTTGACTTCTATTTCCATCGCTTCCGTCGGTGGCGGCGTCGTGGCTTCCCGTTCGATATGAAATCCCAGCTCGCGCTGGGTGTCGCTGCGTCCGAACGGTGTGCGGTTGAAGGTTTTTACCGTATTGGTTCCTTTTTTGATGGTTCCTTCCATAAACAATTCGATTCCCGGGTTGGCCCGCGAGAGATTGGGCCTTACCGTTATCGGCAACTGGCCACCGAAATAGCGGACCGAGCCACTGTAGGGTATCGCGTCAACTTCATTTTCATCATTGTAGTCTGCGCCTATATCGATATCGTTTTTAAACCAGTCGAGCCGCTTATCGTTTACCGTGACCGTCCTTGTAACCTCGGGAAAATCCGTGGAACTGACTGGTGGCATGTTCAGCCTCGCGGTAAAGGTTCGACTGCCCGTAGTGCCGCCGTCGGGGTCGATTTCCGCGCTATGGGGCAGCGAACGCCTTCCCCGCGGCCACGGCGTTTCGTCGTTCTGGCCGCTGATGACGTAGCTGGCCGGTTCGACCTGCATGTGCCTGCGCACAGTCAGTCCCGGGTTTCGGGTGGCGCTGCGCACCTGAAAGGCCAGCGTTTCTTCGGCGTTTTCGGCGTTGACAGGAGATGTCGGTGGAACCATGGTGATCCCCGATATCCAAGAACGCTGCGACGGGCTCAGAGTCGGCGCCGGCACCGAAGTGGCGGATGTCACAGGCGCCGGCGAAGGCGTAGCGGTCGGTACCGCGGGCGCCCGGCTGGTGGTCACGACGGTCCACAGATCGGCGCGTAAAGCATCGGTCACGGCATCCGAAGTTCCTGCTACCTTGGCGTCCACCGCCAGCCGCCAGCTATGACTTCTGGTAATGTAGCGCCGGTCCGCGCTGTCCAGGGCCTGGGCAGCCGGCAAAACCAGGCCAATCAAACCGGTATAGGCGGCATCACCGGTGCCCGAAGCGGTAACCGGTGGAGGATTTAGCTGGGTGCGCAGCCGTTGCAGCCGTGGTGAGGCGATAATATTGGTTCCCTCCGGCCCCATCAACGTGTCGCACAATTGACGGAAACCTGACGGCGTATCCGAATCATAACCCACCCTGACAGCCGCATCGGCATACAACGCCTTGAATACTTCCCGGGCGCGGCGATTACGCGGACCCTTGCTGTCGAGCCTCGGATTGAAGTCGGTGGTAAAGGACGAGTAGGCCGCCGCATCCCACAGGGCATTGAATCGGGAGCGATAGGTGGCCGGTAAAGCACTGCCCTCGGCGGCCGCACCTGCCTGTCGAATACAAAACTGACGCAGATTTTCCGCACCCACGGGCGGTATTGCCGTCAGCGAAAAGTCGCCCGAATCCAGGCCGTCGGAAAAATTTCTGACCACGGTAGGCCAGGATCGGACCGGGCCCAGTTCGAGTATGGCGGCGGCGCGAAATGCCTCGGCCCATGTAATCAAGGCACTAGCGACGAAACTGTTGAAGGCGCCTCGCAGCGTTGCATCGCCGGCACGCGACGCAGCCAGCATATCGAGTTCGGCGTAAAAGCCCGGTTTATCACCACTGCGCAGCTTCCATTCCAGGGTTATTTCCAATGGCCAGGACGCTTCGGGACCATATATCATCAGCGTTAAGCTCAACCAATGATCGTTCGGCTGGGTGAGAAACAGGCCGTTCAGCGTCAAATTTAGCTGCAGGTTAACCGACTCGGCACCATTCGCGGCGCGCAAGATTTCGAACACGGCCGCTTTACCACCGGTGTCTGCCCAGCCTTTCATTTCCCGTTCGACCCGTAAGTGAATCGGCCATTCGGATTCCCTGCCGTGAAGCATTAAATTGGTGCTCAACCAGTGGTCGTCCGGTCGTGCCAAAAACAAACGGTTCAATGTATCGCGCAAGCTTATGTTGCCTGCTTCGCCGCCACCGGTCTGGCGCAGAATATTGAATACCGCGGCCTTACCGCCGCTGTCCGCCCAGCCCTTCATTTCACGTTGTACCCGCAAATGAATCGGCCATTCGGATTCGCGGCCATAGGCCAGCAGGTTGGTACTCAACCAGAAATCATCGGGTCGCGTCGCGAACTCTGTGAACAGCGTTAACTGCAATTGCAGATTATCGGCCTGGCTGCCATTGGCCCGGCGCAGAATATTGAACACCGCGGCCTTGCCGCCGCTGTCGGCCCAGTTCTTCATTTCCCGCTGGACGCGCAGGTGAATCGGCCAGTTTGCCTCGGCTCCATACGCGAGAATATTACGCGCCAACCACAGATCGTCACCTCCCAACGAAGTGCCGACAAAGCTGTTGACGTCGGCATCGCTGACGTTCAAGCGTCGCAACCGGGCAAAGAACGGACCCTTGCCTTCATCGATCCATATGCGCTCCAGCTCTTCGGATAGCGGGCTGAGCTGCACCGATTCTGCGTCGGGTGCCTGGTCCTGTTTCTCGGCGCTATCCGGTTTGTTGCTGTCCGGCGCCGTTTGCGCGTCCTGTCGGTCCTGGTCGTTTTCGCAGCGCTCCGCAGCCATCTCCGGGGCCTGTTGAACGGCACCCTGTTGCACCGTATGGGTAACTTCGTGGGCCATCAATTTCTCGTCGGACTGGGAGTGACCGGCACCCAGCCAGATGTGATTTTTGTGGGTGAAGGCCTTCGCCCTGAGCCCCCTGTTCGCCAGTTGCGCCTGGCCGTCGGAGTGAACGCGCACCGACCCGAGGTCCGCCTGCAGGCTGTTCTCGAGCTTCGACTTTAAAACCGGTTGCAGCGCTTCGCCGGCGCCGCGGTTGCGAATTGCAGCGGCGGCAATATCGCTTCTATCCGCCTGGCGCGACTCGGCACTAGCCTTCATCTGCGCAGTGGCTTCACTCTCCGCGGCGGAGCAATCGCTTTGCTCGCTACCGCCGCTACGGCTCGACACCGAAGCGGCAGAAGTCTGGGCCTCGCCTTCGTCGGCGCTACTTTCGGATTCCTCACTTTCGGCCTGGACGCTAGCGGGCTCGTCGTCCATTAATTGTGCGGTGCCTGCGGATTCTTCAGCGCCAGCGTCTGCTGTCGGTTGTTCCTCTGCGAGCTGACAGTCTGCCTGTTGTCCACCTCCGGCCTCAGCGCCACTGCTTCCCTCACCGCTTCCTCCTCCACCGCTCTCGCTCGCGGCTACATCTTCCTGGGTAATTTCACCGCTGGTGTCCTCCGGTTCCGCGACCTCGTCGGAGCATGCCGGTCCCGCATCGGGGTTTATTTCCGGTATCCCCTGTTCGCCACCTTCGGTACCCGATTCGCCTTCGGATTCGCCTTGCTCTTCGGCGCCACCTTCATCGCCACCGCAGGATTGCTCCGCGTTGGGGTCGGTGCTCGGACCGCCCTCAGGTTCTTCGTCGCTTGATCCGGATTCCTCGGCGCCACAGTCTTCCGCGCCAGTACCGCCACCAGCCTCCGTTCCGCCCCCCGTTTGATCTTCCCCACTTTCCGACCCGGATTCTTCCGACTCGTCCTCAGAGGAATCGGTTGGTCCTTCGTCGCAATCCGGAGAGTCGGGATCATCTTCCGTCGCTATGGCTTCCTCTCGATCATCTCCAGACTCTTCTTCCTGATTCATATCTTCCGCGTCACGCTGCACAACGTCTGTTTGAGCATTGTCAGGAACTACGGAATCAGGTTGTTCACTCTTAGCCTGCACGGAATCGGACTCTTGATCACCCTCTTCACTCCGTTGCTTTAACTGGTCTTGTTCCTCCGTCTCGCAACTGGCGCATTTTTCCTGTACCTCTTCGTCGGCCTGAGCCGCGGGTCCATTTTCAGTTTTGGACTCAGTTTGCTCAGTTTGGTCGGTTTTCGTTTGAACACTAACCTCATTCGCGCGGTTATCACCCTTTGCCGGAACGGCTTCATCGGCTTCAGTTGCGATGTCATTTTTTGCTTCGGATTCACCCGGTTCGGATTTCGCTTGAGCCGTATCCTCGCCCTCACAGCCGTCACATTTTTCCTGAAGGTCCTCGCTCATCTGTGAAGAGCTTTCTTCTCCTTCCTCGCTTTCCTTTTGAACAAACTTCGCTTGCGCAGGCTCTTCATCCGCTCTTTGAGCGCCAAGCCCTCCGGCCGGTATGCGCGATACTGTCCCGGCGCTCTGTCCGCTACTCACTTTGTCGGCAACCGAATCCGCTTCGCGTTCGTACTGGTCCCCCGCCTTGCCCACGGTGACTTTGGTCTGGACAGCCGCGCCCAGGGTAACGGTCTTTCTATTTAAAGCCGAGGCACCGATCGCCGCACTTTTTTTGCCGGTCGTGTAATGGCCTGCAGAGACTTTGCCGGAAGACTCCGGTTTCTTCTTTTTCTTATCTATGGGTTTAAGTGCGTGCATGCAAATTACTCATCACAGTCTTTCGGGCTTCCGCCCGCCTCCTTCCAGCCAATCGGGTAACCTCGTCCTTTTGGTCCCTGGTGCATGGTGTGGTGTCCGGTATAAGGCACATTCTCCACGTTATGAGTTTCACCAATTTGCTGACCCCGGTTGTCCCAGCTGTCATTTGTATATCTAGCCTTGTAGACCTTCATGACGACCTTGGAAACCAGGGAAGTTTCGCTTGCGTAGCCACAGCCGCGCCAGCTTCCCGCGATAAATCGCTTGGGAGGAGTACCGCTCCCGGGATTATTGGTTGTTACTTCGTACCGAATGGGCACCGCGCGAGCTTTTCGTTCCTTGTTGCGACTTCGACGATCACGACGCTGCTCCCTGATAGAGGAAAGAGCGGCTCGCTCACCGGTCCTTCGCATACGGCTGTTGGCAATTCGGGTAAGAGGCGTAAGGTTGCTAGCACCACCGTGAGCAAACGATCCATGAATGATATGCCCCCTGATGTACAGCGAATTTCCGGTTGTGCTTCGCACATTGCCGCGACGATGTTGTTTGATATTGTAGACATTGTCAGAATACGGCGAGGCCGAGGTCATGCGTTTAGCCTCCATAATTACTGCAATGGCAGAGCGCCCGGCGGTGTGTCTGACAATTTCGTTTCGACGGGGCCATTTTTGCGGAATTGTTTCGTCCCTGGTTGCCTGAATGGTCACGTCGAAGCTCTGCTCGGCATTAACCGGTCTCGTGCGCAGCGTTTCCAGTTCGTATTCGCGATCGATCGGGTTGATCGCGGAAGTGACTTCGCGAGTACTGATATAGGTCTCGCGGCGTTTCAATTGCCGTACTTCCCGCCTGACTGCCCGCGCACCCGCGATTTCGCGCGAGCGCGCATCCATCAAGACGTCGCGCTTAACCAGACTGCCGGCTCGTCGCGGCCTGAAGCTTTTAACTCTTCTCGCCCATACTCGGAAAGAGGGTCCCTGTTTGGTTATAAAGGCGGGCCATTTCGCGACATCCCTAAATCGGGCCCTTACCGCAGCATATTCTCTGCGCAATGTTGCTTTGCGCACACCCCTTGGGTGGCTTCTGAACATGTTGCTAACCGCCTGATTGAACAGCCTCCAGCGCATGCGTTGCCCAGCAGATAACCGGAAACGGCGTCGTATCCCACGGAACATGCGTCGCCCGATTCGCGCCAACCAGCGGGTGAAGCGTCGGAAGAATCCACCCAGCCGGCCGAGTACGCTGCGACCACCGCGCGCCACCGACTGCCCGAAACGAGAAGCGATTCCCCGCAGGAAGCGGACAAGTCGTCCCAGCAAGCCGCGCAGCATGCGCATCATGCCCCGAATCGCCCGACCCACGGTGCGCAGGACATTCGCGATTCTGGAAATAATGCCGGTGCCAGTAACTACGGCATTACCGGCACCGGCGGTGAAAATGGCGAGGCCTACCTGGATCAACACCTGGGCCGTGACCTGGCCGAGCTGGTTGCCGATTTCCTCATCCGGGCCTTGAAACACCTTGATCATGTGCTTGGCCAGCTGCGACCCCAGTTTACTGGCACCGGATGACAGCGCCTGAAACGCACATTGGATCAACGACAGGATACGCGCGGGGTCGGAAAGAAATTCGCGGATTGCGTCGATCACACTGTCGACGCTGCCGAACACCTGGCCGACCAGCTGCCCGGCAAAGCAGCGAATCTGGTTGATCAATTCGCAAAAACTGATGCCGAGGTTGCCGAGAAATTCCCGGATCTGGCCGGGCAATTCGAATACCGCGGCAATCGCCTGGAACGGCCCGGCTATGGTGTTCCACAACCCGACGATGATGCCGCGAAAATACCCGATAATAAACGTGATGCTGCCACCGGCGATAATATTGGCTACCTTGTTGGAAAGGCTGACCTTGGGTTTCAGTTCCAGTGCGCGCACGGTTTCCAGAAAACCGAGGATCGCATTCTGCACTAGCGGCCACAACACCCCGAGCATGACCGAGTTCGGGAACAGACGCACGAAACCGATCATGATATCGAGAATGAAATTAATCAGCGGGGCTTTCAGGCAATCCGGCAGTAATTGCCACAATGTGCCTACCAGGAAACCCACCAGGCCGAAGGGATTGACAACAATCGAAATCAAGCGCATCAGAACGCGGCCCAGGATTTGCAGCAACTCGAGCAACCTGCGCAGTATCGATCGCAGGTGGCGCGAAACATAGCGAATACCGGTACGGGCGAAACCCAGCATCTTTTGTCCCAGACCGAGGAAAAAATTAACTATCGGCCGGAACGGCATTAAAATATCGGGGATGCCGGAGACGATACGCTGCACGAAACCGACAAAGCTACTCATGCCATTGACCAGCAATTCCGCGAAGATGAGCATCGACTGCGCCATGCCGAGCGCGACTTCCTCCATGAACGGAAAAACGGTATTCACCAGGAACTCGCGCATTCGAGCAATCAGGTTGAGATCTTCCCAGACTCCGCTTATCCAGTCGAAAGCCTGCCGCAGGCGCGGCCATAACAGCATCACCGCCACAATCTGGCCACCGGGCACGAATAGCAACAGCACGCCGGCGACATCGCGCATCGGGCCCAGAATCGGCTGCACCAGGTCCGAAATGCCGCGGCCGATATCCTCGGCTATGCCCTTGACCCAGTTCCAGATACCGCCGCCCTCGCTTTCACCCTCTTCGGCCTCGATACCAAACCAGCTTTTGGCCGTATCCCAGGCCCGGCCGAGCAGTTCCTTGGCGTCGCCGATCAAGTCGCCAATATCACTGATCACAGCCTGCAAGGCCTGCCAGACCTCGCCGCCGATCTCCCTGAGGAAATCCCAGATCGGCATCACCAGCGAGTCCACGGCGCCGCTGATGAAGCCCTTTACTGTACAGGCGATATTGCTGATGTCATTGACGATCGGCCCGAATGTTTCGGAGAAAAACTCTCTGATATTGCTCGCGAGACCCAGAACCGCGTCACAGGTATTGGCGGACATTTCGCTGCCGATGGCTTCGAACCAGGCCACGGCCTCGGTAAAGCCGGCGCCGAAGCCGTCAACGTTGATAACATCCTTGATTGTGCGCAGCACGCCGGTAAACAGAGACTCAAGCCCCCGCGTGACGATATCGTTGATGAAGCCGGTAATGCCGCCGTTTTCAAAAAAACGCAGAAAATCCGGTATTACTTCCCGCAGCAGACCCTTGACTCTGTCAATGCCCCAGTCGGCGATGTCTTCAGCGACCTCTCCGACGAATTCGACGGCATCGCCCGCCGTATCGTAAATCGCGCCACCGATGTCGGCCGCGGCATCCAGCAGATCAAAACCCTGTACCGCCGCTACCGGAGCCGCTGGGGTTGATGCGACCGCTGGATGCACCGCTTGCGTCGCGCCGGACTCTGCTACACCGGAGTCGGCAATTGGTGGATCGGGAGCCCGGTTCATGGGGCTTGTGTTGAAAGGATCGTTGGCGGGTGCGGAAAAACCTATCGGTAAGCGATCGGGTGCTTGCGGTGCGTATCCCTGCTGCACCACATGGGTGATTTCGTGCGCCAGCAACCGCGTGTCCTTGCTGTCTTCACCTTCACCCAGCCAAATGTGCTGGCGCCAGGCAAACGCACGAGTGCCGAGCTCGCTGGTCAGTTTGTTGGCGATCGGCCCCTGGTGCAGCTGGATGTGACCGAGAGGACGCCCGAAACGACGTTCCAGTTCATCGCGTTGCCCACCCCGCAGCCTGTCGCCCTCGGCGCTGTTTTGCAGACGGTACTCCAGCGCTTCGGCCGGCTCGCTTAGTTCCTCATACTGCAGCTCGGTGTCCTGCGCCAGCGCAAGATTGCCCGAGGTCATCGCGCGTGCGCCAAGATTGTAATAAGGCCCGCTTCGGTATGACGTGGCAAGGTTCTGTTGAGTGGTACTACTATTTAAGCTGGTGACGGCGGACGGGGTTATGGCCGCAATCGTCCGCGAGCGCCGTTGCTTGTCCGGTTTACGCTTACGTTTAAATTGCAGCTCTGCCATGACGCTCAGCTACCGCCGAGGGCACCCACAAATCGATCCATGTCGACATCACGCAGCTGCCGGTTGAGTACACTATCCAGCGGAAAGGTACTGCCTGCCTTGCGATACTCACTGCGCAGGCCTTCTTCAAGGCTCGCCCACAAGACGGGTTGATCACTATCCAGTGCATTCAGCGTCGCATGCATGGCTGCATTGCGCAATTGGCCACCGTTCAACTTGCAGTGGGCAGCCGTCACTTCCAGCAATCGCAATTCGATCGCGTGATCTTCGGGCAAGTGTAATTGCAATATTTTCAGACGCTCATCGAGCTGCGGCGAAAAGAAAGGAATCACCACATCCATGCGTCGCTGAAAAGCGCGATCGATGTTTTGTACAAGATTGGTGGTAATCAATACAATGCCCTGGTAATTCTCCAGGCGTTGCAACAGGTAATTGGTTTCCAGATTGGCGTATCGATCGTTAGCGGATTTGACGTCTGTACGACTGCCCAGCAACGCATCTCCCTCGTCCAGAAGCAAGACAACATCCAGTGCTTCGGCACGGGACAATATACGGTGCAGGTTCTTTTCGGTCTCACCGATGTATTTGTTTACAATGGCGGCAAGATCGACGCGGTAGAGATCCATGCCCAGTTCCGCGGCGATAATCTTTGCCGCCAGGGTTTTACCCGTGCCGCTAGCACCAGTCATCAACGCTCGCACACCGCAATTGCAATTTTCTCCAAAACCCGGCCCCAGAAACCCGACCAATCGCTCGCGGTTGCGGCAGCGCCGGTACAATTCCTCGAGGCGTTGCAAAGTGCTTTCGCCGGCAATGATGTTTTGCCAGTTACCGCTGGCCGGCAGATGGCTGGCGAGACTATCGAGTAGCTGTCGATTAAGCGTGCGACTGGCTTCGGCGACGTCTTCCAGAGTTATCGCGGCATGGCCGTTGAGGCCGCCGTGAGCGATCGCCATACGAGCGGTCTGTTGAATGTATGCGCCAGGGAGCCGAAAACTTTCGGCAATCTTGTCTATCGATTCCACGTCCTGTCCATTGAAAGCCTCGCGCCAGTGCTGTTTGCGCAATTCGATCCCCGGTGACGACATCGATAACGTGATGGCTTTATCATCGGCTTCGTTATGCAATCCACCTTCGAGGCCCATGAGGCAGCCGATAGGGCCGCTGTAACCAGGCAGCCTGGGTAGATTCACCGTTTCTCCCGGCCCCAGGTCATAAGTGAATACCGGCATGGCCCTGGCCATGACGCATAGCGGTCCAATGGTAGGCGTAAATTCATCGTCCATCGCTTCCGGGTCGATATAAACGATTCCGCACTGCAATTGACTCGCCAGCACTGACAGCAGATCCTTGCTATTGGCGCCCTGGATGGCGCGCACCACAACGAGTCGGGCAATCCCCGTTTGCAGCAGCTCCGGGATCTTTTTCAGTTTTTGTCGGGTCGAATCTTCAACAACCAGTCGATCGAAGCTTAGCGTCGCGGCCGCCGGTACATATTCGAAATGATGTTTATCTTCCGCGTATACCTGGCCCCGGGCAGCGTCCCACAGCAACGGCGGCACACGAAGAGCCCACTCGGACCGGGCAACATTGGTGTTCTGTGCTTCCAGCACGCCGATGTCCAGCAAAGGCCGGCAAATCGTCCAGGGATCCGTCTCACCGACGAACACCTCATCCATCATCATTTGTCCGACCAGTTCCAGTGTCGGCCGGCGTTGCGTCAACGGCGACTGCAATTCGGCGAACAAGGTACCGAAGCGGGAGTCCTCTTCCACCAGGCCAACCAGCATAAATGCCATACGACTGGCGTAACCGAGCCGGGCCTGCACCGCCAGATCGCGCAGGGGCAGATGCTGCTCGCACTCCGATTCCCAGCTTTCCAATTGCTCTCGCCACCAGCGCGCACCCTCTTCCCAGGATATTTCCTCAGGCATGTGGCTGCGCATCTCATTGAAATAATCGGCAAGAAACGGGTAGCGCTCCAGGCTTTCTTCCAGGGTCAGGCCACCCACATCTCCCAGTCTGTATACCTGGTACAACAGCCGGTAAACGGCGGCATAAATACAGACTACAAAATGACCGCCGGGGTTTCGCGGTACGTGACCGAATACCTGCTTGTCCGCTTTCGAATTAGACATAAACCATCATCTCTTCAATGAAAGTGAAATTGCACCACGCGGCCCACCAGCGGGCACCATCCCGGGTCCTGGTCAAGTCCAGCCTCGCGAACCGGCATCGAGATAAATTCCATCGGCGCATGAAAATCCAGGTGCGTCCGCGTCAATTGCACACGGCCCCGACAGCGAAGCAACCCTCCAAGATCATCCGGATCATCGAATCCGCACTGACGCATCAACACCAGGCGGAGGAACGGGAACACGTCGTGAAACCACTCGATAAAGCCCGCTATTGTAGATGCCGTCATTGGCTCCGTGGGTTTCGGGTCAAGGAAATCCGGCAATAGAGCGTGTTGCAGTTTGGCTGTTTTGATTAGTGGATACCGATCGAGCAAGCCCTGCGCCTGAACGCCGGCCTCGACCTCCGCTTGCAAAGGTTCGGATCCCAGCAGGAACTCCTCACACCACAAAAGCAAGCGGTTTTCCGAGATCGAGTAACAGCTGCTCGAGTGCATTGCATCACCCGATTTTTTCAGGATATTCAACCATTCGAGCGGTAAGCTGAATCGCTCGGGAAAAACCATTCCGCATCCCAGCGGCATCCCCGGTTCGCGACCATCCAGTTCAGCCAGTAGCGGCCACAAGGCATCGTCTTCGTATTCCCGTCCGGCATCACCCAACAGCGCCAGCGTTAACGCTTCCATGACAGCCCAGGCACTGGGCGGCGCTGCATCAGGCCAGGCATTGACAAAACAATCGGGAATGTCGAGCCAGGCACACAGGTTGAGAAGGTATAGAGCGCCGCCCAGATCCGTGGTGACTTCCGCTTGCGAACTTTCGCCAATACTTTGTTGAACGGCGCTAGCTTGCGCCGGCGGCGCGTCTACCCGATCGACGCTGCCAGTTTCGCGTTCAACATTATCATCCGTCGACGCAGAAATACTGTTTTCAATGTCTTGTTGCGGCTGTGTATTCTCAACCATCTGCTCGGAGTGGGATGTCGGCTGAGAAGTTCTCGCAGAATGTTTGTCCGGCTGCATCGAATCTCCGTCATCGAATTCACCCGGTCTGTCAGCACGGACTGGCGCTGGCGAATCGCTCGGGGTAACGCTGCGATTCTGAACCGAGCGTAGGCGTGTTGCGCGTCTCGTTGTGACCTCCGATTGAGTTGCAAGCGAGGCTTTTGCGTCGCTTAAGCCTTGATTACGAGGCATCGATTGCCGGGCGGAGCCGCCTCTAGCGGTCTGATCTCCGGTATCGGCCTCCGCAGAAACCAGCTCACGCTGCCATTGCCGGTGTTTGGCGCGCCAGGGCGAGCGATGCAGAACAGCACCTAGAAACAGGAGCCGTAGCTGTTCGGTGGGTAAATTCACCGGCACGGGCGTCGCGGAAAGTTGTTCTTTCCACAACGACGTCAGACTCCGAAAACCCGCTTTTTCCGACGCATGATCGAATTGGTCGGCGCTCGATTGCTGCCAGGTTTCCTGATCCGACAATGGATCTGCGAAACCACTTTGCCGCGGACCGTGCTTGTTCGCCAATTCGTGCTGCAACAGATCGAGTGAATGAACCTGCGCCAACGACTCGGTCAAGATGTCGGCATCACCTTTATCCAGGCTGGAGATAACCGCCCCGGCATTGCCCCATTGCAGTAAATACGAAATCGTCGCCGGTAAAGTCGGGATTGACTGTTTCCAGATTTCCGCAAGTTTTTTTGTATCGACGTTTTGCCGCATAAACTGCTGCATGACTTGTCGCCACCACCAGCGGCCATCCACCGCTTTGCTTACGATATCCAATGACAGGCAGGCGATCAGTTCTCCATAATCCGCGAACAACACCGCATCTGCATCGGCATTGACAATGCCTTTGACGGGACGCTGCGCGGCGTGGTAACAAACGCTGATCTGATCGCGTACCGCAGCTTCCCACTGCGCATGTCGCAGGCGTCCCTGTATTTGATCGGGAACACTGCCGGGCAGCGGATCGGAAAGTTGCCTGATCACCAGGATGACGCTCGACGGCAAGTCTGTCGGATGCAAATCGGCATGCTGGATAAACGAGGTAACCGCCATGCGCAGGGCGGAACTATCCGCGCCACTCGAAGACGAGCGAATTTTTCCAATCGATAAATCCGCCTGATCAAACACTCGCATTACCCTCCTTGTTCAATCAATACATACCTACCGAACCAGATACCGCAACCCTATCTGCAGGGTTGAGTAAATCGGGCTGGGGTTACTTTCGTCGAGATCGTGATAGTTGTAGGCCGCCTCCAACGACAAACGCCGGCTTAACTGGTAATCCAGACCCACGCCCGCATTCAGTCCCATGGCAGAACCCTGCACATCCATGTCGTAGTATCCCAAACCTGCGGTCAAATAATATCTCGGGCTGGTGGTGTTAAAGTAATAACGACCATTTATGGCAATCTGCGTTACCTCCTCGTCAGGCGCGGAACCTTTACCTGAAAAATTCTGGAATCCGAGAATCCCTTCAACGGAGTAATTCGAATTGAAGATATACTCCAGGCCCAGCTGGAGGCTTGTGTCGGAATCATAAGCGTTGCCGTAAGAACCCGCCGGGTCTGCATTACCTGCGCGGAGGTTGACAGCCCACAAATGGTCCTCGGCTTCGATAGTGGTATGAACAACGGATTCCCCTCCGGGAGGAATATCGGTAACGAAAATATTAGGATCCGCGGTTGCAACCAGGGATTCACCCGAGAAACGGCTCGACCACTCGGCAGCGAGACTATCGTGACTGATGACATAACCGAAGCCTCCCACATAATCAGCAAATCGATACTGCCTTTCGCCGAGCTGCAACGAT
Organism: uncultured Gammaproteobacteria bacterium; assembly: GCA_945787105.1. GTDB lineage: Bacteria > Pseudomonadota > Gammaproteobacteria > Arenicellales > JAANXG01 > CALZGZ01. The sequence continues at coordinate 31,303 of CALZGZ010000225.1, read as the reverse complement.
TTCGATTTTAATCGATAACCATTGGCCGTCCAGGTCATCGCCTCCACTTCATTCTTTGTTGAGATGTTGCCTGGCAATTGCATGATGGGAGCAGCGACATAACTTAAATTTGTGCCGCTGTAGACACTACTTAGCGACTGGGTTTTCTCCAATTCATCTTTATCGACAAAACCACCACCTTTTTTTTGATATCGTTCGAGTTTCGATTTCGTTGCCACGATGAAACGGTGCCTGCCATTCGCTTCGGTCGCAGGACCATAGCCTTTCCCACTGATTGATGCGGACTGTTCGAAGATCGACGCGGGACCAAAGTTCATATTCCGGCGTACGCTGTCGTTTTTGAATACCACACCCGGGGTGGTACTTGACATGGTTGCAGCTATACACTGATGTCTTTCTGCGGAGTAAGCCGCTCTATCGCCATCCAACAGTTCCCATGTCACTGTAAACTTCGTCTCGGATCCGGGGGCATCTGGCAACCTGGCAGTATCGGGCGACGAAGTGCCAATTGTTCTCCAACACAATGAATCTGACATTCCAATTGCGCAGCCGGGATCTTCCGCTTCTGTATCCTCCGGGGGAATCCCCCACCTCGCCACTTTGTAAGTAACTTTGATGGGACCACCGCTCGAGTCAGGGTCGTGAACTGGATCGGCAAAAAACGTATTCTCTCCATCCAACAAGATCTTATTTTTCGGGTCGGGCGTGGCGCCAATATCATTCCAGGCAAGTGAGATTCCCTCACATTCAGATCTGTCGCCCAGGGAGACATCCGCCCACAGGTTTACCGGGGGCAACACATCGTAAAAATCACTACTCAGATCGAAAAAAAGCGGATCGCCGAGAACAGTAATATCTTGCAAATACACACCGGCGGGCCAGGATGCCTCGGTAATCGCATAGGGACTGCCCAAGGGAATAGAATCCAGTGAACGTAAAACATTGACGTACACCTTAAGCGTCGAATTTGGATTCGATGCGCTGATAGGTTCTCCAAAATAGATTCCGGTCGCTGGCACGCCGGCTGCCGATGCTAACTTGGGTACCATTAATTCAAGCATCCATTTATCAGCGCCGGTTTCGAATTTCCTTCGAATATTCGTTTTGACCCAACCTGGTGTAGGGACAGTTGTCCAGGTGGTGCTACCTGCATCACGTGTGCGCATCGCGATGTCAGTCGGGACATCAAGCGAGTGCGGTGGCAGGCCGAACGGCCGAATTATCAACATAACATCGACATCATCTTCGACGCTTTCGACGCCATCATCATTTGAAAAACCGAGAATAATCGTATCGTCCGAATACACGGTAGACGCAAGTCGATCAATCTCGAGTCCGACCCACACGAAGTCTGCATCGCGCTGTTCCACGACCCGTAAAAATCCTGCATGTTCGGTACCACCGTTGGTGTTACCGAAATCCACTCGCGTCCCTCTCGTATAACCGACGTCCCCGGCGACGTCACCATCCGTTAATCTGGGTGGTCCGGTAACTCCATCGTTCTCGTCAATGCACATATCGCTGACGGCGAAAGCATTGGCGCTCGATAGTAATAACGCAACGCCGACAGCTAAGGTCCAGCGTTCAATTCTTCCTCGAGCCTCTTTTTTATCTGTCGTATTCATGATAACTGTCCCCGATTTGCCACTTGTTTATTTAAAAATACTGATTGAATTCCGCATTAGCACTATTAGCCTTCGATAAACACCGGCAACCTGAATGTGGAAGAGAATGGTGGTTCCAGAGTTCCGGTAGAGTCTAATTGCAGAACCAAATCCGTATTCCCGGAGGCCAAACTTCCCGGGCGCATGGTCAGCGTTACCACCACCTCGGTATCGGTTGGCGTAAGCGTGATATCTCGAATTGTTGGGGTAGCCGGTGCGCTACCGCTGAGTTGGAGAATTTCCCAACTGCTTTGGTCTGCTATCCCAACCGATAGGCGAAGGTTCGCTTCCGTTATTTCTCCCAATTGCTCAGGATCTAGCTGAATCAGAAAACCAATTGCCGTAAATACAGCAGGTAGCTCAGGCACTCGCGGTATGGCAATACCCCCCTGGAACGGGGTTGCCGCACTGCCTCCGCTGCCAAACGAAAACAACCATAACAAGAACCTGTCATCGGGAAACGGAATCAATCCACCTTGCTGCAAGGTCAAGCTCGTACTTCTGGGAGTTACCGAGCCTCCAGCTGGCCACTCTTCCGCCCTGACCGTCAGCAACGCATCAGGCTCGCCTCCGGCTGGCACATTGACCCTAACCTTGAATAGTGTGTCTATACCTGCTGGATCCTCGGCACCCTGGAGTTCAAAATCATACGGCAGCGGCTGAACATTGTTATCCTCGTCCAGCAGTTCATATTCCCAGCCGAATTGCTCGAGGTCGACACTAAACCTAAAACTACCCGGACCGGTGGTACGCGAATTCAGGTTAAATCCAAATACATATTCGCCCGGGACTAAGAGCGGCGCTTCGCCGCCCTCTTCGGGCTGGTTGACCGGCGGCTGGGTATAGGTCAACAGCAGCGCGCCGGATATCCCGGTATCCAGGTTCAACACGAATGTCTGCAATATTCTTTGCTGAGTGAGGTAGGCCGAAACAATATCGTGATCGAGTAATGCACTCAGTAGCCCCCTAAAACCCGACACGCTCTCGAGGTTGATCAAATCGTCAACCTCATCGAGCACCCCGCGAACTGGGCTTGCGTAGGCATCGATCGGCGGCAGGTCCAATAGTTCCTGCCAAAATTCGGAAAAACCTGCCTGGCGATGCGCCAACAGATTGAGCATCGAGTACAACGCGTGATTGGAGACACAACCGCTTTCCAGGGTATGCACGGCCGCGGAAAATTCTGCGACCACGGCGTCAATGACCTGCAAGCCTAATACATCCTGCCGTCGAATATCTTCGTCTGCGTTCAGACCTCTTAGAAATACCAAATGTTGAAATTCCTGGTATACGCGTGCGGCTTCCTTGAACTGGGCAATAAATCCTTCTGCTTCGAGAAGGATATTATCGTCGGGAAAATATGCTCTGAAACAGAATTGACTGGCGGTTTGCCGATGAACGAAATACGCGTAGAGTTGATTCTCGTTGCCATCCCGGACAGCTTGAAGGTTATCCTTGACATAAACGGTCTGAATAGCATCCAGATTTTCTCGCGCAAGCGATGGATATCGGATCGCATGATTCAGCAGATTGGGTAGTTCCTCACTACTGACGTACTCCGGCAGTCTGCTATCCCAATTGCCGAGAAACTGTCGAATATCGACACCATTGTCGGAGTTCAAGTCCGGTTCGTGCACCGGCAACCTGAACATGGCGGGTATGAACAGGTAATAATCGCGAAGCTTCAGGCTTTCCAGGTTACTCGCGGATAAAAGCTGTTGCTCGAACTGCCATATCGACAATAAGTTATTGATGTCGAATTCATGATCCGCCAGCCAGTGATTGACGATGGGACGACGAACGGTCCAGCTATCGATGAAAGAAACGCCCTCCAGCGTCCAGAAGATCAGGCCGAGCGGAACGTCACAGGACTCCTGTAATTCCAGGTCATACAGCGAACGCACGAACGGGCTATCTCCTTGCCAGTACATACCAGCGGATCCGGTCAGCGAAGGTTTTAAAATTTCCCGTGCATCGATACTTCCCAGGAACAAACTGGCCAGCAGGTTACGCAGCCGTGACTGTTTTTGCAGATCCATCGCCGCGATCGGATTGTTTTCGTCGAGCAACTCACTATCGAGCAAACTCACCAGTTGAGGTTTATCCTTTAAATGTTCGAGTATGTAGGCTCGGTCGACCTGGACGAGACGGAACTCCACGCCTTCCTGGATATACTTATTGCCGCAGCCTCTGGCGATTCCGCTATCTCCGAGACCGCTTTTCGGAGCTTTTTCGGTATACCCTGCGACCGGGTACATGACCAACATATAAATACCCGCCCCGCTGGGCAACTGCTGTTCTCCGGGCGGTCCGGCGCAGAGATAAAAATCAGATTTATCGAAAACGGGGGTTTTCAGGGACCGCACCAGTTGCAGCGTAATATCGTTGTCCGGCAGTCCGAAAACATCGCCATTTTTGTTTATCGCCAATCCTTTGCTGACGCTTATCTTCGGTTCCGATGCAGAGGAAATCTCAGGTAGAAATTCAACTTCAAGACCCTCGATAATTCCCGGTCCCAGGGCTTTCGCCAGGCGTCGATCGATCTCGCGATTGGCTTCTCGCTGGTTGCGTAAATCATCCCCGGTAAGCAGGCGTCCCTCGAAAAAGTTGGTATGACGAATTCCCTGATCCAGCACCGCTTCCTGCAGGTCCCTAATACTCATCAGACGTCCCTCCCCAGTCGATTGGCCATGTAGCGGATCTCGACATTGAGCAGGTAAACCTGGGAAATGACGTCACCCGGGTCTTCGATGCGAATAGTCAACATGCCATAGGTATGTTCCGGACGTAACTCGACATCGGGATCCAGCTCGAAAAACTCCGTGACGAGCACGTCGTTACGGCGCACATCTTCCTCGCTCGATGTGTGGTCAACGGACTCGACCGTGGCACCCGCCGCACTGTCACCCGGCTCAAAAAAGACGCCCCCCACCTGCCAGTTAAACTCGATATCCGCGGGTTGCGGGTTGCCCGAAAAACCCCAGTGCAGACGCACCCGAAACCGGCTGTCATAATCGATGTCATCGGGGATAGGAATGGCAAACAGGGCTTCACCGCCAAATGCATTACTACCGGATGTCATGAAATGCAGCGAAGGCAATAAACTGGCAAACAGTCCCTTGGCAGCGCCCGTGCCGTGATGGGCAGAGACCGCCGGCAGGTTGATGGTTTTTTCCATCACCCCGCTGTCCTCGAACAGCAATGGCTGGCTAAACGTTTTTTGCCCGGTGATGGTTTCCGCGTCACCGATGTGCACCAGGGTAAGCGGATCGAGCCCCGCGGAAGGCATCACCGTGTCGCTGGCCTGCAACGCGGCCAGTCGCAAGCTGACAAACTCCTGTAAAGCGCGGGTCTGGATTAACAGGGGGCGGTTACTCTGATCCACGGAGGGATCGAGCGTGGGGTCGGGAATGGATGGGCTGAAAAGCATGAAACCCAGTTCCGTTTCACTCGCCAGCTCGATATTCAGATCGACTCGCCCCAGCAGCATGCAAGTTTTCAGGGGTGGTCCGTTGACGCAATTGCGGCCGTCCGGCAACAAACCGGGCCTGACTTCCGTTACCCACACCCTCAGCGCCGCAGCGATTATGTCAGCTGCATCGGCCGCATTCATGTGCAGTGAATCGCCGGGTGGTTCAAAGGCCCTGACGATCTCTTCGATCTCTTCCACGGTGAGTCCACCGGGTGCGTCGGAGACTTCGATGGCGTCCAGCAAACTCATCAGGAATGCCAGTGCATCGTGTTCCGTTTGCTCAGGCGGTTCCAGCAACAGGCGCAATTTAAAATCGTCCGCGGTGCGTGACGGTACCGTGCTTTTATCCAGGCTTTGGCAGGGTCCGCTCGGCACGGGGACAAAATCGGTATCGCAACTGTCGTAGCACAACACCAGGTGCAACGGCAGTTCGATCGGCACGGTTGAGGCGGGTATCGAATTTTCTACCAAGTAGTCGTTGATGATATCGGTGTTGCGAAACAGCCAGGTGCCAACATCGGCGCACTGGGCTTGCGGCACGCGCACATCGCGACCGCCGGTGTCGACGGCGATACCCGGGCTGACCTGAATCTCCCAGTTAGTGCCGTCCGGGATCACGCTGACATTCAGGCCGCACACGGTGCCGTAGCCGTGCAGCCCGCGATGATGCAAATGATTTTTTTCCAGCAGGTACAACTGCTCCTGATCGAACTCATCCTTGCCGAGTACCAGGCCGTTGGAATACTTGACCCGCTTGTAGGGGTCCAGATTGATAGTTTCCGGATAAATGGGTTGAAATTCACTCATGTCGCCTGTCTCCATTCGTTAAGCCGATAGTTCAGCCTGCCTGCAGTCGGTCGCGGCCTATTAATTGTCTGTCTTGCACATCACGGGGATGCGCGCTCTGTACATAGCCCTGCCCGAGGTAAGTACCGCCTAGCACCACACCGACGAAACGCGCCCCGTCTCCAACAAGCGTGTCCGTGCCAAGTCGCGCCGTTCCTACCTGGAACAAGGCCCAGAAGAGCTTCACGTCAAAGTCGGTATGTGCAGGTTTTTCAATTCGGATAACTTTTTCGGCCCGGGACTTGCGCTGTTCCCTTTGTTGAGGAAGCTCTCCCGGTGTGGTTGGTACCAGCACGGTAAATTTGTGCGCGTTGTTGCGCATCGGTAAGGTCAGGGATACGAAGGTAATCCAGTCCGACAAGGCCCGTACATTTTCAGGTAGCGTATCTTCCGCCGGCAGGTTAATAGCGTCGAACTCCGCCCATTGCTCGCCGCCGGCGAGACCGTGTGCTTCGTTCAGATGCCGTACCTGGGAATAACGGCGCCCAAGGAATTCACGATAGTAGGCCGTCTCGCCATCGTTGACCGGGCTGTAGGTAAAACCGATGCCTTCCTGTGTAAATGCAAGCCAGTCCGCTGCTTTGGCTTCTTGCTCGGGCAGAACGGCTGAAAATCGAATCGCCTCAAAACCCTCGTAGTCGTTCTGCCAGGCAAAATTCAGTGTAGCAATTGCTTCGCCACTACCGGCAAGGCCGGCGTAACGCTTACGTAACCACTCCTGGTAACGGACATGCAGGGCAAATCCGCCTTGCATAGGACTCCATTGCGTACTGCGCGCCAGTTCACGCCGTACGAACTGCGTCCAGTCCGTCAATTCTGCGCTTGCCTGCGGGCGCTCGGGGCTGAAGGCTATATCGTTAAATGAGACGTAGGGAATTGCAGGCACCCAGCGTGTATTTAATATTTCCAGCGCCGATTCTGAATCTCCCGCTTCAGCCAGATATTTCCAATAAAGAAATTCGCGGTAGCGCTGGCTGAGGCCATAGCTGTCGCCGAGTTCGGATAGTGATTGCGAGATGTTGGTAGTCGCCAGCACAGAGGAATCGTTGCTGTCGGTATCCGTTGCGACTCGAGGCAACTGGCGCTGGGTGAAGCGCTCCACGATACGCACATTACTACCGCCAACACCAACCGGTTCGCTGTATCGCTCCTGCAAAAGATCTTCGAAAATATTGTCGCCCGGGCACTCATCGATGGCCAGGCGCAAGGCGGTGCGGATGCCGATACGGGTGCCTCGCCAGCGATAGAGCAATTCGGCGTTGTCGATAAATAGTCTCTTGCGCATCGGCTCCCAATCACGATCGATAATTCCGCCAAGCCATCCCGCCAGCCAGTCCAGGTATTCATCGGGGGTTGTACGCGTATCGAACAATAACTGCGCATCGGCAACCAGCGTTTCAGTAAAGGAAAAAAGGCCTTCCACATTGGCAAGGTAGCGTTCGAGGAATCCCGCCTGCGCATCCTGTTCGGCGTATAGATCGGGCAGGTATCGGTCGCGATAGGAAAACCTGGGGTAATAAACACGTAGACTGCGCAATTTGGGGCTTAGTCGCCTGTTACCGATAAATGTGATGCGTAACTCGACAAACCTTCCGCTTGCATGGTGGAATAGCCACTCCCAGCTGCCTGCACCCGGTGTCTCGTCGGTGTTGTATACGCCATTCTCGTAATAGGGAAACTCGCTGCCGTTGGCTCGCCGGTAAGGATCTGCTTCCACGTACCACTGCTCGAATTGCAATTCGGCTTCATCGTCGGCGCTGCGCGATGCAACCTCCACACGCGTGCCATCGGGTATACAGCCATCGAATACGATACGGTGCCAGCGGCACTCCGCTTGCTTGCCATCAAAGCGCAGTTGCAGGCTGCCCGCGTCTGCAAACCGGCGCCGCGGTTGCTCCGTCAGCAGGTACCAGCGCTCGTCGAGATCGTAATAAATTCCTTTGTCCCCGCTCACCAGGGCCTTGCCGGTGAAACGGCGCAGGGGAATAAAGACAGCCCGAGGTTTCAATTGCATGCCCTGTGACGTGACGGATAGCACGAAACTGACCGCCTGATCGCCTCCGGTCAAAACCACCGACAGGTCACCCAGAAACAGTTCCTGAATACCCGGTTGACGCGAGACAAAGGCAAAATCATGGCCCGTTATTACAGCATCCGGAAAAATATCCTCGATGATTCCGCCAGCCAGTGCGAAACTTTCCTGCAGATTTGCATCGACGTAGCGTTCTATCAATGAATGCGGGCCGTCACTCGCTTTGGCCAACACCAGCAATGAATCATCCTCAAGCCCGATGAGCGCTTTTGGCTGCTCCGCAATCAGGGTTAGCGCATAGTCTGCGCGCACCTGGTTAACTGGCACAGGTACAGGCGTTTCATCGTCGGAGGTCGCCGGTTCGCATTGCGCAAAAACAAGGTCATCCTCTTCGTCGGGAATGCTCAGCGGCGCACCCATGTTGATGACGCGCATGTGCCGGTCAAGCCGCCAGGCGCGCCCAGTACCGGCGGCCGAATCGCGATCCAGAATCCACAATCCGCCATCCTTGGCAGGCGCCATATCCAGAGGTTGAAAATCCACAGCTTCGGGCCAGATAAAAATCGACGGTGGCCCACCCGCGTGCAGATCGAAAACCAGTAGCCCCCCGGGGTTCAGTGTACCGACGACCAGGTAATGCTCCCGGGTAATCGTGAGTCCGCTGAGTTGCGCAATGACGGGCTCCCTGGCAGCCGGTTTTGCAATAAAATCCTGCTCATGGTCGGATATCTCTTTTTCGCCTGGCTGTAGCAGTTCAAGCGACCAGTACTCGCCGCTCTCCTGTTCCGCAACCGGCAGAATACGAATACTTTGACCCGGCTGTAACGGGTGCTCGGGCGTAGCGTCACCTTTATCAGCGATCCAGAAGAAATTGCCGAATCGATCCTGCGCAGCGCCACGGCAATCCGTTTCGGTTAACCGTTGACTGCTGGCGGAAGTGGGAACCTGCAAAATTTCCGGCAGCAGGCTCAGGTAATTTTGTTCGCGATCCCATAATAGCTCGCGTACACGCTGTTCGAGCAACAGCGCCTCCCAGTCGTCGCGACCGTTAAGTATGTGATAGCGGGTTCCGTTGATATCCATGTGCTAACACTCTTCGGGAACCACGGGTACCGGTATGATCTGTACGCCGTCGGATGCATCGGGATCGGCAGGCTCGCTGGCCTGGATTTCTTCGATCAGAGGGGCAACGCCGGTAACCACAGACAGCCCGGCCAGGCGCGGCAGTTCCAGGCCGAGCACGGAAAAACCGATGGCGAGCGTGCCGCTGCTGTCACCGATGTGGATTTCGTTGATTTTGGCCACGCCTTCGACGCGCGAGGCAAAGGCTGAAATCTCGCCGGCCTCGACCGCCTTGTTCAGCGGCCAGCCCCTGGCATTGAAGCCGCCGCGCAAGGGAGAGAGAAACTCCATCACTGCTTTACGCACTGCCTCTACCACGGGAGCCGTATCGAAGCCGGGGATAACTTCCACGCTCAGGGATACCCACAGGTTTTTATATTGAGGACCGATGATATGCAGCTCGGTCGTAAGCACGCGGCGCGGCTCGAGGTAAGAACACAAGGTTTTCAGAAATACATTGTCTGGCTGTGGCGCATCGGGATGCAGTGGGTCTTGAGCCGGGATGACCATCAGGGTTACGACCCCGTGAGAGTCCTGCAACGGTTGCCGGGGATGAACGATGGGCAGCACTTCCACTCGCCCGAGATTGACACCTGGAGCGTTTTCTACAATTTCACGGTAATCCGCCAGGGTAACCAGTCGATTGCGATGCCGAACCACGGACGGCATACGTGCTTCGGCTTGCGCCAGTGATTCGGCATCGACGCCACCCCAGGTCGGCACCGGGTTACTGACCTTCAATGCGGTTTGCGCTGCATTGTGTTTGTTTATTACACCAATACCGACGCTACCTCTGCGGCCACCACCGTAGGCGTAACTCGCCTGAATATTAGCGCCCTTCGGCGGGCGCATACCGCGCAATCCATTGCCAAAGCGAATTTCACCGGATTCACGATCGACACTGTATACCTTGACTTTTACCGGCGCCTTTAAACCGCTACCGGCACTTTGCGATGAAAACCGTGGCGCTGAAATTTCCACTTCCGGTCCGGCCGTATCCAGATCGTCAATGCGTTCCCACAGTTCTCCGTTAACATGGAGTTGTACACTGTTCACCAATACCGGCGTATTGCTGAGCCTGGCGGTTTGATCGGGTTCGCCGCTACCGCGCGGCAGTTGTTCGTTGTTTACTTCGGAGCGCTGTTGCACTTTGGCCACATTGATACCGACCCAACTGATCGGGCTACGGACCTGCCTGCTGCCTTCCGGACTCGCGATCTGCTCCTCCTGAGTCTCGGTCACGGTCGTTGCTTCCGGTGAGCGCATGCGAATCCAGGTCACCAGGCGATCTTCGTCGTTGGTGTCCTCCAGCGAGGGAGGAAAATCACCGGCCCCCGTCTCCAGCGGTTCAAGGGAATCCCAGTATCCAAGTTTGCTGCGTCCCTCGTCCGTATCGCCCGGCGCAAAGCTCGGCAGCGTCAATTCAACAGTTCCGGGCGCAGCCAGCAGATCATGACCATTACGCGGTTCCAGGCGCTGGTAACGGGCGACATTGGTTTCGGCGTTGGGGATTTCGAAGATCAGCGAAGGTCCGTCATTGATCGACGCGACCCTGCGCGGATATAACACGCTACCAGACTCCGACAGCGCGGGTACAACACCCAGGGTCAGGATTTTTCCATTGAGGGCTTCCCTGGCGGCTTCGACCGAATCGGGTCCACGCCTTAGAATTGCAATCCACAGAGAACCATCGACTGTTTCCCCCGCGATATCCAGTAAAGGCAGTGCCGCCCCACTTTGCGGCAAGGCGAACTGACGAGTTTCGTAAAAATCCAGGCTGGTGTTGGGTAAGCCGAAACTGGCGTAAAGGTTATCGTAAATTTCCCTGATTTCCGACTTACGGGTTTCTGCAATCGGTGCCTTGTAATAAAGCCGGTAGTCGACTGGAAGAACATCGAGTCCGTTATTGGTGCGGTAGGCAATGTCGCCCGCGGACAACCCAATATTACTATCGATAGTTACTGCCGTTGCCGGTCCCTGGGGATTGCTAAAGCTTACCAGCCCTTCCGCGGCATCAGCACCTCGCAGCCCGATATTCAGCAACTTGAGAAACTTCCTGCGATTACGATCCGGAATCCTGTTGGCCCGGTAAATGATTGATTCCGTCATAAATGCAAACAGTTGCAACAGCGTAATACCCGGATCGCTGTCATTAAAATTGGTCCACTCCGGATTGTGAGTCGGAACGCGGGCCAGCGCCTCGTTCAGGATTTCCTTATAAGTGCGCGAATCAAAAACCGGTTCGTCCAATGGCATTTACGCTTCTCCTGTCATTCGCCCAGTTGCACACGCAACTGCATCTGATCCTGCTGCTGATTGACCACCAGTGAATAACGAATGAATACCCAGCATGCCGTCGGGTCTCCCTCGTCGATCACAATGTTTACGCCACTCAATTGAATGCGCGGTTCCCAACGCTGTAATGCCTGCGCGATACTCTCCTCGATCAATCGGTGGGTGGATACGGTGTTTGGTTCGAATAAAAATCGTTTCAGCCCGGCGCCGAAGGTCGGAAGCATTAACCGCTCGCCGGGTTCGGTGCTCAAAATAATCTGAATGGATTCCCTGATGTTGTCCGAGGCGCTGGACCAGGCGACGCGCTGTTCGGTATCGAGGCGTGGCGGAAATGCCATGCTGCGACCAAATATATTACCGGCATCAATCATTTATTTTTCCCCTTCAAGCCGGGAATCGGCAGACACACGAACAACAATGGCAACCAGCGGAAAAACAGATCGAACAGAGCCACCATGATGATGAGCAAAATCATCGCGCACAACGTGACGATGGGAATCGACAATGAACAGAACATGCCGATGGGATTGTCGCCATCCTTACAGGGCCCTTGCTTGCTGATATTGGGCAAGTCCTTGTGGAACGGCCAGGGCAGGACCGACAACACCAGATCGCCGAGCGTGATCTTGCGAATGCCCTTGATCTTTCCGCATAGCGAATCGGAAATCATGAAGGTCGCGTTGCGACTGTATTTGCGTAAGCCCGCCGGCGTGATATCCAGCGGCATCGGTATGCGAATTGGCCGTCCCGGCGCATCCGGATCGAAAAACGAGGCCAGTTCGAAGGGTCTTGTCGGATCACTCAACAGCAGTTCCCGGAAAGGGCCGCAGTTCGGCGTTTCGTAAACACAGCGCACCACGAAAAACGCATCGCGTTGATCCAGTTTATCGTTGGGCGGTCGCACCGGGGTTTCGGGAGCCCGCAGATCTTCATTTATCGCGATCGCGTCAATAATCATGTCGCACAGGCGATCGACCTTCAGATGCTGGATTTCGTATGGCTCCAGGCCGACGGTCTGGCTGGCATCGAGATCAATAAAAACACCTGCGCTATCGATCAGTACCGCTCCCGGACTCGTAATATCGGCCAATGGAAAGATAAAATCCGGCCACCCTGATTCTACGGCGGCGGCAACAGCAACAGGGTCGAGAAGATCAATGTTGGAGACATACTGCGATTCAACGGCCTCCAACCCGACGCCTAGTTGCGGATCGTTGATGACTCGCTGCAGCGCATCGATCAAGGACGTGGCCTTATCTTCTATGTACGTCGATCCTACAAGCCCCCCCAAAAGGGACTCCTCGACGTGCACAGTTAGCAGAAGATCGTAGACATCGCGCTGCGGGGTATTCGTCCCCAGTGCCGCGGGGTTGGTATCCCTGATCGCTACCCACACCTCATTGAGGTAGCGATTGAGAAAATCCGCCAGGTCGAGGATCACGTACCAGGACATCGTCTGTACCTGTTCGCGCGAGGTGCGTACGCTGTCGTCGTTACCCCCAGAGGGAGCCCCGCCAAAATCATCCTCTATGCCGGACGGCGTCAATTCTGGATCGGGTGTGAACGCTATTGTTGCATTGTTGGCCTGTGTCAGCAGAGAACTCCATGGTGCCCCCACTTGCTGCTTTAGCAGGCTCTCAAACGCGGCTCGCTTTTCGCTCAACACGGCGCTCTGGTCCTGCTCGTCGGTCGCCTCGACATAGGATCCCGCGGACACATAGGCTTCGCGTTTACCGACCGGTAACAACCCCGACATCAGTTTTCGCTTGTAACCATCCAGCTGTTCGTAGCCAACGGTGAACATCGGCAATCGCTCTTCGTTTTCAACCAGGTGGTTCGATTGCAAAACATTATCGCTGCCGATTTCCCGCCATTGATACCCGGTTTCGGTAGACACATAGGCGTATTCGCGGGCACCCTGGATCGCCCCCTTCGAAACCTCCAGCCTGCCGCTTTGACGAAAAGTCACCACATCATCGTCCGGTACGATGCGGCGAATAACAAAGGCAGACTGTTCCTGTTTTTCCCTGCTGACCGTTCGATCCGGCAGCCCCGCCGTACGGCAAACCAGCGAAGCACTCACCAGATAAAAGCGTTGCTGCGAAGGCTGGTAGAGCTTGAGCAGACCATCTTCCTCATCGTTATCGGTATTCAGCGGCAGTGGGTTGCGTTTTTCTATGGCTCGCTTTTGTCGGGTATTGAAAAACGATATCGGTTCCGGAACGGATAGTTTCCGCAAGATAGACGGTTCACGCATCGGCTCGCGCCAGGTTTCCGGAACCGCCTCCCACTCCCGCAGTTTTTCCGGGTAGTAACTCAACAGCGCCAACAGCTCATCCATGAAACTGTCATTCTTGAAACGCAGGATTGTGGGGCGATTAAACTTCTTGCGCGTATCGTTGTCGGCAAGATCACCGATACCGCGCCACAGTGGAGCCGGTGTTAGCCACCGGGCATCATGCTTGAGCAGGCCGCTTACCATATGTTTCCCGCTCCCGGCGTGTAGGAGGCGCTGATAACGCTGTTGGTAATCACCGTATCCGCCTGCACGACCCCGCTGAAGCGGGACATTCCCGCATCGACGGTTACCATTCCCGCCGAGATTTTCACCATGCTTCCATTCACGGTCACATTGGCGGAAGCGTTGACGGTGACGCCGCTCGCTTCGAGCTTGACCGAGTTGCCGTTGCTGTCGTGAATATCGATCGATCCCGGCCCATCTTTCAGAATCACTTCCTGGCCGCCCGGTGTTTTTAGCGTCAGGCTTTCCTGTCCACTGCTGTCGTCGATACTGATCACCACGCCATTGCGCGAACGGATGCTGCGAATATTATTTTGTCCGCCTCCATCCATCGATTCCGGCGCGGCGTCGCTGCCATTCCACAGGCTGCCGATGACGTATGGTCGCCGGGTATCACCTGCTTCGAAACTGACCAGCACTTCGTCATCGACTTCCGGGATAAACCAGCTGCCTCGATTGTTTCCCGCCATGAATGTTGCGAGCCGCGCCCATACCTTGTACAGGCTGCCTTCGTTATCTGGCGACCAAGGCAGTTGAATTTGCACCCGGCCCTGCCCGTCCGGATCTTTAATGTCGGTAACCGTTGCGCAATAAACCCCGTAGAAACGGCCACCGAGGCCTTTCGCGGCCCGCGGATTGAGCTGGTCTAACTGGCTCGCAACGTCATACATTTATGCTCTCCCCAATCCAGGTTTTTCGACATGCACACAGGTGCGGAATCCATCCATCGCATCAAAGCTGTTACGCACACGATTAACGTAATATTCCCCTGTAAATAGGGACCCTATGCCTTCAAAACGCAGCTGAGATCCTACCCTTACGCGACCGTCTCCCTCGAGAATTGCCTGGCCGGTGAGAAACTGGCGCGCGATCTGGCGGAATCCACTTTGCGCCATTGTCATGGCTTCTGAGTTACTGAACGGTACCTGATGAACGACGCGCTCGACGCGCTCACCGAATGTCTGTTGTAAAATCCCGGCACCGCTTTCGCCGTTGTCCAACTCGCCCTGAATGGCATTGCTGTCCGCTTTTTCGGCAATCGCGGCTTTTGCCGCCACATCCCATCCACAGACTTCGAGCGCGGTGCGTTGACGTGCCAAGTCGGCCATCACGGAGAATTCAAATAATCGCTGCCCGTAGGTAAAAGTAATTTCACTGTGCCGACGCGCACTGCGGGAACGGGCCATGATTTTGTTGTCCTCTACCCACAGCTCCGCGTCCACGAGGCGTGCGCATTCACGCAGAAATGCCAGGTCGCTCTGGTTAACCTGTGTCAATAAGGCAAACTGGGTCGAGTCGATATCGACGTCGGTTGTCAGGTTGTAATAACCGGCAACGCTCTCGATTACGTCGCCGATCGTCAGCGACACAAAATCCCGACTGCGGCGCACCATGCGAAGATCCTGAAAGCTGTCTTCTGCAAGCACCAGGATTTCCGGTGGTTTCTGGTCGGGAAAGCGTCCTTCGATCGCGGTAATTTTTCCCCGAAAGACTTGCTGCACCGTTTCACCTTCGCCCATGGTGATGGCAAGCTCCTTGCCGAAATCCAACAGATCGCGGTCAAAATAAAGAAAGTCCGCACGCGAGCCAATCGAACCCCAGTTGCCAAAAGTGATTTCCGCGCAATAGAGTCCTTCGACCGTTTCGTTCACCGCAAGCGACAATATACCCAGCGCCAGCGCCGGGGCGTCATCGCCATCCAGCGTGATCGTTGGACGCGAGGCGTAAAATGCCGATGTGCTGGCCAGTTCTGGCATAGTTAGTCAGACCTGGTGCGAAGCATGCGCACATATTGTTCATGCATTACCGCATCGAGCTCCTGAGGCAGCTTGTTGGGCTGCGGCGGAATCATCTGGGTTTGAGCCGCCGAATCCGGCGCCCCTTTCGGCCTTTCAGAAACCACCTCGAATTCGTTTATGATTACGGGCATTGAGTCACCCTCCTTTTTTCAGTTAACTTGTCCTGTTGGCAAAATAGCTACATTACTTTTCGTTCTATCCTCAGAGACGTAAATACCTGCCTTCACCCGGATTACGCAGATTATCGACATCGTTATTGCGAGCAACCTGTTGCCCCACCGGGACGTTTTGCTGCGACAGTTGCATCGAACGGGTACCTGTATCCCCGACGCCACTGGCGTCTGCATTGTTGCCCGAGATGGTGATTTTCAATTCCTGCTTGGTAATACTCACCGACAGACTTGCGCGCAGCGGAACGCCATCCTCGGAGAAATATTCGAGATTTTCGTTGATGGAATCCATGGTGCCGTCAAACAGGAAAGTTCCCCATTGAAATCGACAGCCCGCCGGCGGCCGCTCCGTGGTGTTTTCATCACTGCTTGGCGTCGAGTTCATAAATACCAGTATGTCTTTGGTGTACATGCGCACATCGCTGTGTTTTTTCGCGAGCCCCGGCTGATTGCTCACATCAAACCACAGTTCCAGAGTCAGTTTGGTCGTGCCCCGGCTTGCGTACTGCGTAGCGGAGCCGCCGTTATTGTCCTGGCCGGATACCTGGTTGGCGAAATTTACTTTCAGGGTCTCCGGATTGAATTGCACGTATAACTTGTTACCCTTGGGCTTGGGCTCGGCGACACCAGCAGCGTTCCATTCAATTGCCTGAAAATAGGCCTTTTCAATACTAACCGGTTTAGGCATGGCTATACCCTAGGCCTGCTTCGGTAATTCATAACTAAGCGATTCATAAACAATTTGCATTTCCTCGATGGCATTACCACCACTGATCGCGTTAAGTCCGGGCGCACTGATTTTGACTGGCAGGCACCCGGTGAGTTTGAATTTCACATTCTCGGATCCATCCACGGCCAGCATGATGACGTCACCACTTGCACGCAGCCTGCGATCCTGCTGCACCTTATCGAACCAGTTCCACAAACCGAAGTCGGACGACATGCCTCGCTTGAGGCTCAACTGCCCATAGCCGACCTTGCCGAGCAAATGAATAGGCTGGGCGTTGTTTCCGCCTTCGCGAATGGTTTTCGGCTCCAGTGACATCTCCAGCCCGGAACACTCTGAAAACGCCGCGCAGCATAGTTCCGACTTTTTTTCCGCGCCAGGCAAGTAAAGATTGACCTTGAAATTAAAGGTCATAAACAACGGCGCGGGTCTCGTCGGGCATTCCATTACAATTCCTCCAGCACTAACTGCTCAGACTTGTTCTGACGCAACGACACGCGTATGAATCGCAAGGGTCGCGAAGGCGCCAGCTGCAACTCGACAATCAGGCGCCCCCGTTCCGTTTGTTGCGGCGTATTGACTGATTCGTCTGTAATAACCCGATAGGCCTGTTCGGGTGACCTGCCCTGCAGGGCGCCCCTGCGAAACAGATCGCTCAACAAATTGTCCCAGTAATGCTGAACGCGGTTTCTGAAATCGATGCCGCTGTTTTCGAATACATACTGCACTCCTTCGCGTCGAATGAGCCTCACCAACAGATTAAACAGGCGGCGCACACTCAGTATTTGAAACTCGCCGGATCGACTCAGGGTATCCAATGCAACCGGCGCAAATTTCACGGGGTTACGTCGGATCGCATTTACATGCTGCTGAAACAACATGGCCAACTGCGCGGAACTCAGATCCTGTGCGCTACCAAGCACATCGACAAATTCGATATTCGCTGCCGAAATCCAGGCACCTCGCGCGTTTGCCTGTGCGGCCAGGGTTCCGCCGATGGCACCCAGCACGGGCAAACGGCGAACCGGTTCATCCGCGACCCTGGGAACTCCGGAATGGACACTGCCGTTGATAATCCACGGGTGAAACAAGGCACCAAAACTCAACGCGTTCATTTCGCCTGCATTCAAGGCTGGAACCGACAGCTCGCCACTGCCAAACCTTCGCGCCAGGGTTTCGCTGATGGTGTTACCATTTTGCAAGAGCTGAGCACAGCGTAATGCATCCGCCGTTCGCGACTGTTCGGGAAGTGCCATCAGCGTGATTGCGTCGTTGCGTACTGCACAGAGTCGCAGGCAGGCACAGTGAACCGCGAGCAGATCAGTCACCGCCGGCTCGTCCGGAGACTGGAGCACCAGTTTGCTGAGCTGGCGGGGAAGTACCGTAACTGTATTCGACCAGGGACCGGGTACGCTATTCTCTATGCCACGGATGCGGTAGTAGACCGGAACATCACTCACCAGAAGTTCATCATGGGTAAGACTACTCGAGGCCGCAATCAAAATGCTTTGAGCACCAAAAAATCCCAGGTCACTAGCCCGTTGCAGTTCATAGGCATCGACCAGATTAGCAGCACCGCTTTCCGGGTTCCTTGCCGACCAGATAAGTTCGATTTCTGTTTCCGATACGCTACCCGTGCCCAGAATAAAATTCAGCACTGTCGGATCCGCACTACCAAAGTCATAAAATTCTTTCGCCGGAGTGTGCAGCATTACGGTCGCGGACCAGGGGCTGCGTTGTCTATAACCGTTCGCGAAGATTCGAAAACTGTGAAGTTTGCTACAGCCTTCTGCTACCTCGACGCTAAACATCAACCCTTCCGTCATGACAAAGGAGTCGGACTCTTCCAGCAACAGACGATCCGTAGCGGCAATGCTATGCGGCACGGCTTGCGGACTGCCGGGATCGATGCTGTGATGAAGTTCATAGCTCACCGCTCCAGCAACCGCGTTCCACAGAATTTCGATGATGTTGCGCTCGGGATCGTATTCCAGGCTGTTAATAATCGGAGCTTCCAGAACATGGGGGAATTCCGGCACATCGTTACTCCACGGGCGATGTAATGCATCGGGAACTGCGATCATGCTGACATGCGGATCGAAATAAAGGCTGTGTACTCCTTTGGCGAGTAGCCGCGCGAGCGCATCGAGATGGGCTGAGCCGTCTTCATCAAGCAGGCTTTCGTTACGTAACAGTTCATTACGGCGAACATGCTTGTACTCTATTTCCGCAGCCAGACGATCGGAACGTGTATCCTGAAAATCCGGATCGATGAACAGATCGGCGCTAAATTGTTGCAGCCCATTGCGCAACGAATCCGGTATTGCAACCGGGCCAACAAGTGGCGAGGGTGGCCGGGCCTGAGAGAAATCTGCCAATGCCGACATCCCCAGCGGCACTGTTCGCAGCGTTCCGGTACGCACTTGCATGGCCGCCAGACTCGGGAAACTCGCACCAAGATGAAAACGTGGCTCACTGGACTCACCAAACAATTGGGCTAAATCGGCGTCCCGGTCCACCGGGGACAAATGCTGCAGGTCGCCATAGAGCAAATCATCCGCGGGCAGATGTTGCCAGCAACGCGAATGTTCACCGTGCAACGCCAGTTCCTGTACACGCCCAACCAATGCGCCATTTTGCCAGACCAGCAGATTGATGGAGAGATGCGCCAGGGTAATGCCTGATTCAGTAGTACCAGCAAACAGGCTTTCCACGCGACTGTAGCCTTCATTCTCTGATACCGTTGATAACAAGACTCCCAAAGAGTCTGCCTCAAACCAGAACGTCTCGCTGGCACCGAGCCATAAGCCCTGTTCATCCTGGCCCGTTTCGGATACGAATAGATAAACATCCAGCTGAAGCTCATCGAAATGCAGGCGCACAAGATCGTGGCGGCGAATGGATGCGGGCAGCGCGAGTACACGCACACGGTAACTGTTATCCTTTTTTTCAAACAGGTAACGCAGCCCTGAGCTCGCGATACCGCTTCGGTCCAGCGGCAGGACGCGGGTATTCAGCTGGGTACCGACTCTTAAATCGTCACTCCAGCTACCAGGAGATCGAGCTGGGAGTTGACAGGCCTGGACGACGCCCGAGTCAACCTGATACAGACTATCGAGGGGGAAATCACGGCTCGTCAGAACAAATGGGCTCTGACTGTCTCGACCGGCAACCCGAACTACAACACAACGCTCTCCACCATTACTGAAAAACGCTTCAACCGTGGCGCCCAACAGGGATTGCTGAAAACGATTATATTCGTTGTCCCAGGCCAGATCAATATCATTGCCAAATACATTCCTGAATTCAGCCACCGAACCCACACTGACCGGAAGGTTCAGAGGTCCGCTTTCCGCAAAACCAACAAAGGCAGCTACATCCATACGCGGCAGATCATCGGCAGGTCGTGGAATTACCGCCGAAAAATATACACCGGGGACTTGTGCGCTTGCTCCGAGGGTCATGGGTCTGCCTCTATACTCGCGGTCAGGTGAGCATCGTCATTTTTTCAGCCGCCAACACAAGCTCCTCTATGGCCAGGTCGGTACCTTTTGCATTTAACGAAGGTCCCGTGTACTTGATTGGGCGGGCATTTTTGAGCTTCCATTCCTGCGCGGGCGCAGTCTGCTCTCGATCTTCGCTCATGAGTTTGATAGTGACGTTTTTTAATTGGTCCTGTTTACCCTTACGTACCGAGTCCAACCAGCTGTAAAGATCAGCGCTACCAAGCACCCCACGCTTTAAGGTGATGTCCGGTGTTTTCGACATGCCTGAAATCTTGATGGGCTCATTTTCCTTGTCGTTACCGGTGCGGTACTCGGCTACGGTCACTTCCATTCCCAATCCACTGACTTCCTGGAAGCCCGCGGTCGTCGTTGTGTCGTTTGCGCCAGGCCAACTAACTTCAAAGTTGAACTGCGAATAGGGTCTTTCCCTCTGTGTCGCCATAGTGCTAGCTCCTGTTTGATGCGTATCGATTCATATATTGAACAGTCATTTTCGGGATTAACTGTCAGCCGTCTTCTGGCCGATGCGGAAGATTACAAATTCCGCCGGTCGCAATGGTGCTACGCCGATAACACAAACCAGACGACCGTTGTCCAGGTCGTTTTGTGTCATGGTGCTGCG
Organism: uncultured Gammaproteobacteria bacterium; assembly: GCA_945787105.1. Taxonomy (GTDB): domain Bacteria; phylum Pseudomonadota; class Gammaproteobacteria; order Arenicellales; family JAANXG01; genus CALZGZ01. Next base: position 10,527 of record CALZGZ010000225.1, on the reverse strand, counting down.
GTCACAACGCACGAAAAATGCCTGCTCCGGCGTGGCGCCAAGCAAGTGATTTTGTTGCCACTCGTTGTAAAGAAAATCTTCGATGGTGCGCATGACGTTCTCCCACAGGACAGGACCATTATTTTCAAACACAGCCCACTGCGTACTCACTTCGATAGAACGTTCCAGGAATGCAAAATATCGACGAACGTTAACGTACTTCCATTCCGGATCACTGGTTGCAGTTCTGGCACCCCAGATACGTATTCCGCGGCCCTCGAAAAACCTGAGGCAGTTGATTCCTCTTGGATTGAGTGTTTCCTGCTCGGCGGTGTTCAAAACAAATTCAAGCCCTGCGGCCATGCGCAAAGGTTCGTTTGCCGGCGCCTTGTGAACCCCACGCTCTACATCGTTACGTGCGTAAACCCCGCAAATGGAACCACTGGGAGGGACATGAATAAACTGCTCGGTCAGGGGATCGAAGGTCTTGATCCAGGGATAGTAGAGCGATGCCCGGGTACTGTCGAAGATACTGCGATAGTCCCTGACCTGGCTTAGAATGTCGCCATTAATCGAATCGAGCACTGCGATACGGTAACGCATCTTCTCGCAATGACTGATGACACGCCGGGCAATCGCTTCCGCATAATCGGAGCCGCGGAGATCCGAATAATCGAAACTCGAGCCAGGAGCGGCAACGATGGAGATATCTTCTACGTCCTCGAAACTGCGCAGCCCGGACTTTATTCCATCCACAGTTCCTTCCCTCCCGGTATAGTCGCTGATTACAGGCTGATCTCCATCGCTTCCATTATCGAGGGCTACACGAAATGACCTGGCCGCTTCGAGCGGCTCGGGATCAAGCAGCGTGAGCGCGTCTGCAACCGTCGCTACCGGTGATGTCACGCCACCGGCAATGCTATTATTTGCCAGCATCGCATCGGCCAGCGCAGCACCATTTGTCAGATCCGTGTTGTAAACCAGCGGTATATACAGTTCAGCGCTACGGTCAGCAGGCGAGCTGTTGAATACATTACTCAACGAATTCCTGTGCTCGGGATGAATCGACAGGTTCTCCCAACTCTGTTCAAAGCCGAATCTTCCCAGTGGGCCAACTATCACCGAGACAGTCAGCACTCTCGCCTGGCTAATTGTAGAAAGCGCAACATTGCTATTATCTGACGCCACCAGGCGCTGCCGGATCTCGTTTGCATCGCTATCGAAATAGTTTTGCATCCAGTACAGGGCTTCATCGTCCCCGGCCGGGGAGGCAAGGTTTCCAGCGAGCACCACATCGAATTCACGCACTCCGCGCAGCACGTTATTGGCCGGATTCGGAATAGATGCCGTATCGTCAGAATCATTTTTCAAAACGTTATCGCCGAGCTTGAAAACGAAGCTAACGGTAAATTCGCCGGCTTCTCCGGGATGGCGGGCTTCGAGCGTATAACTTGCTGGCGAACCGGCGGAGATCCAGCGTGCAATTCCGTCTCCGGACGTTGGTGCATTGTAAATTCGCGCAACGTACAGGCGTCGTCCTCCTTCTTCGAAGTATGCGCGAACGGCTTGTGCTAGATAATTGTGAGTTGGGTCCGAGATACCGTCGAAAACCAGCTGATCGATGCCGCCATAGATCCGCTCAAAATCGGCAAAACCCGTGAGCAATTCAGGTTCACCTCTGATCGGACCGAAACGGCATGGACCGACGAAGCCAGTGGTACTCGTGCTGGCACCTTCGATCGTTTTTTGCCTGAAGCTGGTCTCTTCTACGAAAACACCTGGGGCAAGATATTCTGGCATGATAGGTCTCCCTTGGGTATTAAGCTGCTGACGGGTTGATATACAAACTCGAAAAGCCGTCAGTCCTGGCAATCGTAGCTTGATTGAAATTAATGGTTAAAGGCAGTGACGAAGCGGCACTGCCGGATACATCTGGATTAGTTGAAAAAATACTGGCGCTTTTCTGGCTGAGTATCGTAACGTAACTGGGGATATCAGTACCTTTTAAACCGATTAGAGCATCGGGTTGGTAACCCACTGCCAGCTCAACGATCCAGCTTTGAAGATGTAAAGGCACTTGACCCACAATGGGCGAGCCGCCAAAGCCGTCTGGTAGTCCCGGATACGGAAGAACCAACAGAAAGCGCCCCTGCGAATCACTGATACCGAACCAGGTTTCATTGTCATCCGTTAACGCTCTGACCAGAGCGTGAGAGGCGACCTCACCGGTGGTGACGTCGGTCAACTCTCCACGAATTTCGGCGTACTGCCAGGAAACATGCCTGGTGATGGAGGAATAGAGATAAAATCCTTTGGGCGTTTCCGAAACCGGGCTGCTGGGTTGCTGGGCTAAAAATAATCCCTTATATGGCAGAGGTAGGGATACCGAGAAGCTAACGTCGAGATATCGATTCTGTCGGTCCGAAACCGAGACAATATACTGACGTAATTCAGGTGGAGAGTCTTCGATTCCGGTGCCACCAGACAACTCCAGGTCGATTAAACCCGGCAGGTTCCTGAAACTAAAGGCGCCACTGTAAGTCTTGAAGGCATGCACCTTTGATCCCGGATTGTTGGCAGGCCAGGCTGTTACTTCCAGGTCTTGCTCAATAGCTTTGTCCTGTACCGGATCCCAGAATTTAATACCTAATGGGGTGAATCGGGTGAAGTTTTCGATATGTGCATGCATTATTTTTTCGCCTGATTCAATACACCGTCTCACCTGGAACGACTTCCTGTTCAAATGTGTAATCACGAATCTGAACAGGGTCACCTGCTTCCGTTAGTGGAGGTTGAATGGAATCAATGTTTATGATCCGTAACAGATAAGGAACTGAAAGCTGGTATACGTTCAATCCCAGCACATCCCAGATACGAAACATATCTTCAGTCGATAATTCCGCAAAAGTAATTTCGACCGTTTCTTCCTGAGAGAACACGTTGGCGACGACCGAATTCAACAAGTTTGCCGGCAAGACAGGATTATCCTCGAACACTCGCATTACCCAACCGACAAGCGTATTTTGCAGCGACGCGTTTAACCCCCATACCGTCACCAGGCAATGAACCTCGACCGGCAATTTGTTCTTTATTTTCCTTCCATTTATATCTACACCCCCGGATGGATAGCGATTTGCCCCATTGACATAGACTCTGTATGGGAAGATAGAAACACCGTTCGCTATCGTGTTTTCTGAAAAGTCTTTGGAGGTGAATACCTTGAATTCGAGCTCGTTGTTAAAGTCCTCCGGCCTGTAATTGGATTGGAGCAATTTAACCATTGCTTCGCTAACCGCCATAAGAGAGCGATAATCAGCCATTCCCTTTTCCCGAGGCCGCGGGGGATAATAATATCTCGGATGGCGTGATTGCTGCTGTCATTTAATCCTCAGATAAAATTGTCTTAATCAATTCATCAGGCGACATTTCACCTAAAGTTTGTTGTCGTGGTTCCAGCTTCCAAAGGCTGAAACTCTTCGCCGAATTCTCGACGCACACCAGCCGGACTTTTTGATACTGTCTCAACGCATCCAGGCAGTCTTCGGAAATCTTCGGTTCCATGATAATGATAGTGCGGTCTACCGTGGCGCTATGATTTAGGAATTTCTGAATACTCTCGTAGCGGCCTATGTTTTCCAAACTTCCACGTTTGTTGAATGCATTTGTTATCAGACCATCAAGAAGATTCGAAAGTCCGATGGTGAGAAAATTGGCTGGCTCCACTGACGTCCCCTTTGTTTTTTCACAATGTTACAGACGCAATTTTACAGACGACGTAAATTGAGCAAAATAAATCGTTCGCTCTATTTTTGGTACAAGCCTGGGAACCAAGATGTTTATATGCCCAATGCCCCTGAACCATTAGTTGGATGGGCATGAAACAAGGATAAAGAGTACTTTGGCTACCCTGGTTTAAACCTTAAGGTTCATAGATGAATAAAAGGGTACAAGTGAAATGACAGCTGCACCCTGTCGATGACAATCGGTGAAGATGGGCAGCGCTTATTATGTTCGGGTGCATAAAATTCTGTTTGCACCAAACTGTGACTGACAAAATTTAATTGGGAGGTGACAGCCACGGCTGCTCAAGATCCGAATTGGAGCTGATTTTATTATGGGATAATCTTTGCTAATGAACGGGGGTAAATACTGCCACGGTTGAACGACAATAGACTCTTACATCGAATATCTCTGACCAGACGGTTGATAGCAACCCGAAAACATATTTACCTCGAAAGACTATACAGATCTTCGTCCAAGTTCGACTCAGGCACTAGACCAACAAAGAAAAAACTGACTTTTTCTAGTTATTTATCAGGGCTAGACCGGTGTGACGTCATGGTAGTGTCTGCGGTAAACGGCGGCAGCCTCCCCACGTGTATGGACCTGCAGCTTTTGCAGAATATGATGCACATGATTTTTCACGGTTGCAGTTTCGATATGCAACTTGCGTGCGATTTCCTTATTCGAGATTCCTGATTCCAGGAGTTGTAACACGTTGACCTGTTGCCTGGTAAGACTTGAGTCCGCAATCGGTTCACTGACCTGCGGACCAGGCGAACTTTGCTCCAGTAATAGCTGCGCCACTCGTGATGAACACCAGAAACCGTTCATCATGGCGGCCGTAATCGATTGTCTGAGATCTTCAAGCGAGTCATCACGAGCGACAAATTCATGCACTCCCTTGTCGGCGAACTTCATCATCTGCTCGCGGCAGGCTTTCATCGACAGCAAAATAATTTTTATTTCCGGAGTTTCACCCTTCAGCGTACGCACTGTGGGCAGGGCTTCAGGCAACGATGCATCCAAGAGCAGAATATGGGGCGATTCAGTACGGCAAAATTCGACGGCTTCCTGAATACATGAAGTGGATGAAACCACCTCAATATCACTATAGTTATCTAGTAGTTGAGTGATTCCGTCCCGATAAATCTTGGTTTCTATCGTAACAATAATCCGAATTATATTTTGCATCTTGCTCATAGTATCGATCCTTACATCAAATTAATTGCTTCAATGCTTACTGGTGGGAATATCAGCGTTATCATCATTACCGCAGGCACTAAGCGATGCCAGCATTAAAATCAGAATTGAATGTTTGAAAGAAAATCCGCGTCCAAAAATATTGTTCCAGTCCATAACACCGCCCCCAATATTATTATTACGTCGTCCAGCTGATTGTGTGTAGCCTTGGTACTTCTTGGTGCAGGGAGTATGTTTTTTAATCCGCCGCTTCAACGCATATAGGAAGTATAAATGCCCTTCCCAAAACATCCATCGCCACTGAAACTCGTTTCGCCCATTTTATCACCCCGATCACCCCGAAATCTTCCTTAAATATTTAGGATCAGTGTGAAAACAAAACGTCTTCAACGGGTCGTTGGTTAACCCAAAACTTGATACAGTCGGTTAGTTCAAACCTGATGACTGGAAAAAATTTTGGTATGTTCGCATCGCAGACCCTCCTCATAATATTAACTTTTTTCTTCTTTCAACCTATTGACCCTTCCCTCATTCGTCATTAGTACATAGACTTGTATGCCTCCCGTCTCAAGTCTTTAAAGGGAAGATAAATTACGTCATGAATAATCAGCTTTGAATAAAGTTAGCAGGTAGCACCCGACACGGTTGTTAACCCTATTGTCACGCAAAACAACACGCGTGAGCGGGATCGCTGATATGAAGAGAATATTCGAAATAATGATTGGTGAACCGGAAATCGTATGATGCATACTCCCTCCCCTTTTGTTCTGCCTGAACTTTACAAGCACATCTATATGCAAAGGTATGTAGATGAGTCTGTTATGCTGCTGCCTGACTATCTACATGTTACGAAGTAAAAATACAAAAAGTTGTTGTCGAGCATTACACTTAATTTAAGTGCAAGTACAGCCCTTAATATATGCCTTTTACGCCCGACTTTATTGAATATCAACCCACTATTTATATCGGGTAATAATTGTCCGCCATCGAATACACTACAGTCCCAAGATGTAAATATCATACGTCTTATGTAAAACAGTTCTTACTCACGAGCAATTAACTGTATCTACTATTCGTGGGTAAGATCATACATTTGTTTGACTGAATTTGTCATAGGAGTAACATGGATTTACGTGCCGGGACAGGAATTCTAAGTCACGGAAATGGTGCGCAGCGAGATCAATTAGCTTAAACCATATACAAGGAGGGAGGTTATGGAATTTGAAACCATTTTTACCATCGTCATCGTACTGGGGGTGCTTGGCCCCCTTTTGTTCTGGATCGGGGTTATCTACTTCGGGTACAAGGCCGCGCAGGGCTACCAGCATCAGTTAAACAGCATGATGAGCAGCTATTCCGCGAACCTTGCCAACATGCAGCAAACCTATGGCAAAAACATTCCACCCGAGGTTCAGCAGCAGATGTTTACGCAATATATCCAGGCACAAAATCAGATGGGCCAGTTTGATCGCCTGTCTCAGGACCGGCAGGACACGTTCAGAAGCGGCATGCTAAGCCAGACGTCCTCGGCTGGCATCGATGTAAGCGGCTGGTAAACCTGCCGCGATCAGAATGTACAACTCGGGGCAATGGGAATTTTTTAGCTAAACCGATTGCTGGCGATCGAAAGAGATTAAGGGATGAATTCGCAGGAAATATATTTAATTTTGAGTTCTGGCTCGCCCGGGCGAATTAATGACCTGATTGAGGGCGCGCCGCAAAATAGTTTCAAGAGCGCTGCGCTCGCAATGGCGGCTGGGCAGAACCCGGCGACCTTGGTGCTGGGCATAACCAGCATGGTTATGGAGTATTGTGTTGGCAGCAACCCGGAATATGGTGCAAGTCTGGCCGAGGCAACCCATAAGCTGGGCTCTGAAATCTATAATAGTCTGGCTGATCACGGTGGATTGTTTTCGACGACACTGAGCAACCTCGCGAGTCAGCATTTGAATGCCCTTAACCTCCTGGGACGTTCACAGGAAGTGCTGGTGGCCGCGGATGTTTACCTGCCGATATATTCGGCTCTGGATGAAATGGAAAACTATCCATCGTTGGTTCTGGCCAGGGCGACAGCCCTGTTTAACCTGAACCGAATCGATGAAAGCCGGGAGTCGCTCGAAAATCTCGATTGTTTTCGGAGTCCGGGTTCCCAGGTTGGCAAGGACCGATTGCTCAACCGGATATATGAACTCATGGGGGATGTCACCGAAATCGAATCCACGGACAGTGCCGTTTCGCTGCGACAATCGTTAGCCAATGCGCTTGGTAATACCGACACATCGGTTCTGGGTGATCACCAGGAAGAATTTAATAAATTGCAGACTCTGTTGGCCGATGAAGCCGGGAACCCGTCGCTAAATCCGAATGATATCGATCAATATAAAAAGATGCTGGAAATTATCAAAACCGGTGAAGGCGTGTTAACCAGGGGTGGATCGTCGATAACCGAGCTGACCATGCAAGAGAAATCCAGGGAGGCCAGTTCGATTTTCCATCCAAGCGCACTCAGCCAACCATCTGTCAGCCAGATAGAATCAAGCCTTGTGGACCTGATGAAGGTTTACAACTGGTCAAAGGAGAATAATAGCAAGGAGCTCCTGCAAGATGCGCTTTGGGGAATATACCTGTGTCATAGTCGCCTCGATCATAGTTCGGAAGCGGCCGACGCGTTGATAGAATTGCGTACTCATCTTGAGTCACAACGCGCGGGTATTTTGAATCCGACCGAGCGCGCCGGAGCGTTTTCAACCTATTCACAATTGTTCAACGTGATGTGCGAGCGATTGTTCAAGGCAGGGCGTTATTTCGAGCTGCTGCAGGCGATGGAGGCATCGAAGGGCCGGGGTATTGCGGATATTTTGACTCGCAAGCAAAACCGTCCGGTTCCCGATGCGGATGTCTACGGCGCGGTTTCAAAACTACCCGCGCTCACACAGAAACACCATTTCAATTACCTAAGTTTTTATCTCGACCGATACGAAGGCGAGGCCACCATTTACATGGTGATGATGTGTAAAGACGGACAGGCCTACAGTACCGAGCCCGCCAGGCTTGATGAAAGCCTGTTAAATAGTGCGCTGGCGAACCTCGATCCCGATCGGTGGGGCCAGCCCGGGAATCGTGGGCGCAAGATTCCAAATGCGCCTGAAGTACTGGCGCCGCTGGTAAGCCTGATCGATGATCTGTTGCACCAGGGACCGTTGCAGGCCGGAGATCATATCTGTTACACCGCGGATGAACAGTTGAATAACTTACCCCTTCACTACCTTCCGTTGGCGAATGGATTATTGATTGATAGCTTCTCGTTCTCGCGAATTCATAACGTGGCACAACTCGAATATATACTGGAAAAAGATCCGTCCAACCCTAATCACGCCGAAGTCTTTGTTGTGCCAACCATTCAGGACACTGAAAAGGAGAATTGGGCTGAAACCGAGAAAAACCTAAATCGTCCCGCCGAGGTGCTCGCGGAATATTTCGATGTTCAGGTTCTGAAAGACAGGCAGGCCAGCCTGGTAACCCTCAGTGATTACAATCTTCCCGAAGCGATATTGCATTTTTCCAGCCATGGTGTTTTTCAAATTGGTGACAGTAATCCCTTCACCGGATCGGGCCTGGTGCTGAGTGATGGTAACAGGTTACCCGATCGAAATGCCATTGCCCACGGTGATCTCGGCATGGTGCTTACACCGCAAAAGCTGGTTGATAGCGACATCGATCTTCATGACAGTCACGTGTCGATGATGGCTTGTGTCAGCGGTTTGTCGCGTGAAGGATTGGGAAGGGATGCACTGGGCCTTGACTGGGCGTTGGTCAATGCCGGCGCCAGCAGTATTTTGTCTAGCCACTGGTATATCAGCGCTAAACTAGCCTCAGGTTTCTTCGAACGTTTCTATCACAACTGGTTGGGAAAGAATCAATCCAGGGCCGTTGCCTTTCAAAGTACCGTCAAAGAATTGCAAGGCAGTTCGGGTTTTGAAACTATACATCAATGCTCCGCCTTCAGCCTTTCGGGTGACTGGCGTTAATAATTTACAAGGAAATTCGAATGGCTACCGCGCACGAAATTGTTCACAACCTCGATGACACCCAGGCCGTGGCGATGGCCGAAAACATCCACAACCGGATTTTCAGCGCAGTCGATTATGCCGATATCGAAAACAGTGCCGCTGCGAGTGGTTTGGGTCAGCCGTTACTGGCGCTTACTGACGATCAGCTCGATCAGAAAATAGATACGGAAACTTCCGTTATGCTTTCTCGCCGGTTTCTCGAGGCTTTATCCAGCGATCCCGATATGGCATCGATGATTGAAGTTGCGTGGGCGCAGGTGAAGAATGATGACGATTTGTTTGTCGGCGCCATTATTGCGGTTGGCCTGATGGTTAATTTGACCTTGTTTATGGTTTCTTCGAATATCGAGATTGATCTGGGCAAGATCAAGATCCACAAGGGCAAGGTAGATACCGAGGCCGTCAAGGCCATCATGGAGCCGGTTACGAAAGTGGCGGGACTGGCCGGGTGAACCCCAGCACAGCACCTGCTGGGTTTTTTTATTTCTTGATATGCCTAATAGACCACCTCACTAGCACTCAAGTGATTCAAGCTGTAGAGATCGATCATAATGAGTACTGACGGCCATGAGCTGCCTTTCATATCAAAAACCTCGGACGACTGCACCATAGACACACCTGCCGTTCTTAGTGGTTTGAACAAACGACAGCAACGGCCAGATCTCAGTACTTGACATTCGGGTACTGCCTGTCAGAACAAACCAGAATTTCTACATCTAAGGATTTTGTAGGGTGGTTACAGTGTAACCACTTTTTCAGGACTGCCATCAGCGCGACTCTTAGTCTTTTTTTTCGAAGGCCGGCATGTTGAGTATCTTGCGTATCTCGGCAAGTGGACTTTGACCGGGAGTGATTGGTCTGCGAGCCTTTCGACGTTTTTTTTCTGCCAAACTTTCTTTCTGTTGCTTCCTGTGCATCAACCGGGCCTTCTCTCGCTCGATGCGTGCATCACGGACTTTGATGCCGAGATTGGGGACGAAGTCTCCTTTTTTCGCAGCACGACACAGGTAATGAAGAAACCTCAGTTCGTCATACACTGGCTTCATGCCCTTCTGCTCTGACTGCAATCGCCCTTCCAGCTCATCCAGTATGGGTTGGCGCTCCGTGTCACTCACGGTGATGAGATAGCGATCGGCCAGTGCGCGCTGGTTCTCGGATAACCGCTTCGGATAGATCAGAGGCCTATCCCCGTTCTCACCGCCTGGAATTTCGACGCTTTCTTCTTTGTCTGTAGTAGTAGTTTTATTTAAATAACTACTACTACAACTACCCGGCTTCGAATTTTGTGGGTGCAAATTTTGAAGGGTGGATTCCACCGGCTTTGAATTTTGGTCGCGGTGATCTGAACCGTCTTTCCCGACCACGTTTCGCAGCCGGGTCATCACCTTCGCGCTGAATGAAAAATAGCGACGCGGCGAATCCTGCTGGATCGCTTCCACGGCTTGCACTCGCTGTTCGAGTGGATGTCCCTGAGCACAGATATCGATACCCTCAT
>CALZGZ010000224.1 GCA_945787105.1 uncultured Gammaproteobacteria bacterium | reverse complement strand
GTGCGTGTTAAGAAGAGCATTTCGAGCGCAGAATGGCCGCTCTAAGAGATGTATAGCCCATGATTGAAGAGTCGACCCTCGCATATTCAATGCGTTGTTATGGTCCGACCCGCTATTCCTTCCGCTATTCCTTCTTACGATTGCTGTGCTAGTTGCGCCGGGGAGCAAACTCAATTCGCTTACGCAATAAGACCTCGGTTTCCGGGGAATGGGACGAGCGTAAAGTAGCCAGCAGCATCAATGTCCCATCTGCCGATCGCAAAACGTCAATCTCCCCGAAATTCTTATCCCGAACAAACCCCTCTCGATGCTCATTATCCCAATCGTACCCACATGTTCTGAACCACCGACACTTTAGTCTATTAAGGCCACTCGCCGTAATCTCGTACAGAGGAAACTCAATACCGTAGTTGTTCTCTTCAACTTCCGGGTTAAATCTGCTTATTTCCGCGGCGTGGATATCGCCGGTCAACAGCACGACCCGCTGCGACCTGCTTCTTCCGATCAGAGAGAGTAGCCGATCTCTTTCTTTGGGATACTGACCCCAAGATTCCTTTTCGCCATCTGTCCGCAGTACTTGCGTGCTTGACACAATTATATGGAGGTCGATACCGTCTTGCGTCAATTTTCTCTGCAGCCAATCCCACTGCGTGTCATCCATTATTCTCGAGTTTTCACCTTTGTCCTGTCGATTGTAGCGCAGGTCCAAGAGAATGATGCGGATGGCAATGTCTTCACGTAGGTAATCGTGAGCTGCGTAGATCTGCTCGCGGCCTGCGACTTTCGACGCCGTCGGCTCACCCAAAAACTTCAACAGAGCAGCTTTCCTAATCGGCTTTGTAAGCTCTTTGAACGGAGTCTCATCTCGAGACTCACCGACCAAGTTGTTTTCACCGAAGTCGTGATCATCCCAGACGCCGACGATATTGCAGTTTGACTTCCGGCAGTTTTCGACAAAAGTTTTATAGTGCTCGCTGTGTATCAATTTACTGTAAGCGTCGTTGAGATCTTCTTCATCTCGAGTGTTTGCATAAACAATATCTCCTGCCCAGATCCAAACATCCGGATATCCAGATCCTGGTCTCGAACGGAAGTATCGGTCTATGTTCTTCCAATAGGACTGTGATGCCATCCAAGTCCACGGCTCGAGGAGCTTTCTCTTATGCAGGTTACACGATCCAAAGGCGACTCGAAGTAGTTCCTTATCCTCGCTGTTATACGGATTATCCTTAACGATTTTGGTCGGAACGGAATAACATCCACTCAACAGGAATACGAGGCCGATAATCCCAAGGCGAATTGCCAATCTCATGACATGAGACTTGCATAATACCTGCTTTGCGACAACTTTTGAGACCATCAAAAGTGGATAGAAGTGGTCGCCAAATTTCGGGGACCACTTCTCGTTTTAGGCGTCAAGCCGGCATTAAAAACTGAATCCCGCGAGTAAAAAGAACACGGTCCGCTCGTCGCCTTTGGCTACGCTGAGCGTTCCCACCACGGACCGCTCCAGCGTCGAAACAGAAACGCCCGTGCCGCCGGTGGGATGCCACTCGTCGGAGTCCTCGCCGTCCGCCCATACCCGGCCGGTGTCGCCGAAGGCAAACACGCCCCATTCTCCGCGAAACAGCAGCGCGGAGGCAAAGCCGAGGGTGTACCTGAGCTCCGCGCTGGCGAACAATGATGACTCGCCGGCGAAGCGGTTCTGAAAGTAACCGCGAAGCGAGTGGCTGCCGCCGATGTAGGCCGCTTCCTGGAACGGAAACGTACCGAATACGCTCTTGCCCACGACGCGCCCACTGAGCAAGACGCGTTCGGTCAACGCGGCGTAGCCGGCGAGCTCCCCCTCGATGCTTCCAAATGGGCTGATCACGTCCCCCGCCTCCGGCGCCCACAGTCCGTGGGCGCGGGCGTGCACGCCCGGCCCGTAGACCGTGGCGCGGTCGCGCGTGTCGTAGTCCAGGCCACCGCGAATGCCGAACTGCGCGAACTCGCCGATCCCATACGGCTCGAGTTCGTTCAAAAGGGTGGCTGCGCCCTCATCGGTGGACGTGGTCTTGAACCGAGCGCTGATGAAACCTTCCAGTTGGGGCGCGATCACATAACTCAGCGACGGCTCGATAACGTTCACGGTCATTTCGGTCTTGAAAAAGTCGCCGGGGCCGTCGTCGATCGTTTCGTTGCCGAAGCCGTAAAAGCGGGCCTGCCAGAGGCCGGACACAGAGGCGTTGAGCTTGCCTGAAAGCCGCCGGTTCCAGAACTGATAGGTCCCCTCATACGCGACGCTGCCCGTGTTCAGTTTGAACGAGTAGGCGCCGGTCAGTGTGTGCCGATGCCCGAACGGCGCTTTGCCGAACTGGTAGCGATCAACAGACACCCCGCCGCCCAGCACCAGCCCCTGGTCAGAGTTGAGCCCCAGTCTGTAGATGGGAGTGATACGCCGACCCCAGTCCCGGTTTCGCGCCCACGCCGCTTGTTCATCCTTTTTGGTAAAATGCTGCAACGGATCGGGGCGTTCCCGGACCGGGTCCTGGCGCAGTTCGATCTCCTCGCTGCTGGTGAAACGCAGCGCGGAACCACAGTCGTGCAAGCGATCGGTTGCAGGGTTGCCGATCACTTCTATCTTGATTTTTCGGCCCGCGCTGACGCTGCAGACGACGTCGTCGCTGCCATCGCCGAGATACAATCTGACCGCTTTGGTCTCGTTACGGTTGAAGCGGCGCCGGTAGTAAGGAGTAGCTGCGGCGCCGGCTGGCGCCAGGGTCACTTCCAACCCGCCATTGCCGAGTTCCGTGAGCGCCGCCCGTTCGTCCCGATTGGTCGCGTATACGTCCACCTCCGCGGCGTGAAACGCGTACATCTTCGCCGCAAACTCCGGCAGACGGTCGCGCCGCGCTTTCAGCTTGTTCACGAGTTCGTCGCCGGCCTTTTGGTAGTATGGTAACGGCATGCGGCGAACCGTCGCCTCGATCACTACGTCGGTCAACCGGTCACGCAGATCCGATGCAATACGCAGCCAGGCGGTCTCGTCGAGTTCCGCCAGCAGCCAGCGGTGAATCTCCCAACCCTGCCACGACAAGCCCGTCTTGCTCGGATACTTGGCGTCGAAACGCACGAACTTGGGCCGGTACGGCCGGAGCAAAGCGATCAGCACCCCCTTGTAGCTCGAGAACGCCCAGTCGCGGTCTTCCGGGATCGGCTGCCAGCGGGTCCGGGACGGAAGCCGCGCCCAGCGCCACTGGCCTGGGTGCCGGTCCCAGTCGCCAACAAAATAGTCGAGCAGGCGCGCGCGCAGAAAGGCTTCCACGTCGACCCGGTCCTGCGGGCTGCTGACGAGTTTCTGCCACAGGTCGTCCGTGGACACGATGTCGGTGGCGCCGTGGAAGCCTGCATGGCCGGCACCTGCCTGCGTCGGATAGACCTCGATGGTGCCGAACCGACCG
>CALZGZ010000223.1 GCA_945787105.1 uncultured Gammaproteobacteria bacterium | reverse complement strand
TCCGGCGCGCGTCACTCCTGGCGCGTCGCGCCCGCAGTGACGCGCTTTATAGATTCTAAAGCGGCCGCTCGACGACCAAGAACAAGAAGCATAAGTGTTTCCTAATAGACAGCTCACGACCCACTTCAGACCTTCGACGTACAAACGCTTCAACGGCTGCTTTGGGTGCAGCGTGTATTCAGGATCGACATAGAGACCTGTTGGTTACTCGAGGTACGACCGTAGAGGTCATAGCTAACATCAAGGACCGTTCGTCATTCTCGATCTAGGATTCTTTCGAACGGAGGCTCCCGCAACCGGCGCCACAACACGAATCCTACGTATTGTAAATAGAAACGACCTGTTGTCAGATCGAAACGCATCAATCGGGCTGTATAGGAGTGGGACATATCCTCATGCGTGGTCAGATCCTGAGCGATGTGTCGTCCTTTTCCCCATTCGCCCATGAGGCTGGGTTGAATAGGAAGGTTGTGCCGAGATTGGGGACGAGTTCTTATGCGCGATACCCAGGTCGGCTCGTGTCCGTGCTAGAAGGAGTGATGAAGTTCAGTCCAATCTGCTGTGCTGCGGTGGCGCCCGTGCTAGATGCGACGCCGGGGCAATAAGCGTCGCGCCATGTCTCGCGCCAGTTGTTGCCGTGCGATACCGCATGCAATTTCCTCTCTCAGCAGTGGAAGACGAGATCGATCAATGCAGAGGGATGTTTGCCATCTCCGGAATACCCAGTCGCTGAAGGAAGGCTATGAAGCGAAAAAGTTGGTACGATCCCATCCCTCCAGTTCCGGCAAATGTAAAGGCCTTAATCATCCCTGACCTATATAGCACCAATATTGTCGTTTCCTTGGTAGTCTGGTTCATTCGCTGCACGTACCCGACAGTAACCGTCCCGTGGAGGCCGTCGTCCGTCACGGCAGTTGTCTCTCCGGTTGTCGTACGGATCCGCCACCAAGCGAATCGTGATTCCTTGCCCACGGTGATTTGCCGTTGGGGAGCCACCACCAAATAGCGCCCTTCGACTTCATTGCGGATTCTGGCAAGTACATCTTCGGGCAACCCGGCATCAACACGGCCTGTCTTGCGATTCAAGAGCAACGTCGGCACATGTTCGGCCTCAGCCCGCTCGAATAAAACGCTCGTGCTCATCACCGGGTCCCACTTTCCTTTCTCACGAGCGTCTGCGGTGACGTACTCCGTCAAGATTCGCTCTAGCGTCCCATCGACGACACCCCGCAATATTCGGGCGAAAAACACGTCTTCTCGCCGAAATCCAGTTGCGACAGCGCGGGCGTTATCTCGTCGAAGGTCCAGCGACAAGCGGGGTAAACCCGATCCCGCCGAGAGCTCGGCGATCAGTACCCGGGGTGAATCGGAGTAGAATAGGATTCTGTCTTCGTAACGCTGTTCAAGCCGCGGTATCAGCGCGTCCGACGCCGCGGCGAACGTGATGTTAAAACGTCGCAACCCTGCGCGTACTTCAGGGGTTTCTGTCTCGGTAAAAGGCGGATCCTCTACTACATTCGAAAGGTGTAACACATTGATGCGACCAGTGGTAATGAAGAGATCGAAGACAGCTTCAGTGACATCGAACGCGTTCTTCGTCGCGATCCTTTTTCGAACTTCGTCTGCTCTCAGATTTTGGGTCGTGGCACGACGTGCCGCGCCGACCCGGTCGAAGATTTCGCGCACCACGTTTTCCTTGTGGCCACCGGGGTAGATGAAGTCGAACTCGATCCATTCTGCCGTGGCGATCGGGACGGGCTCCCGTGTACCAGCGCCCGACAACATACCCGTGATTGCGCCCAAACCCGCCTGGGCGGGCTCTCTTTGCCGGAATGGTGCCCCGGACTCCCATTTGTCGTTGCCGATGATTACAACGGGCTTGACTCGCCCGGTTTCTTTGATCGCGGATGCAATCGCACCCTGGATGCTTGTCGCGGGACCCGTCCAGTGCTCTGGCAGGTGAGAAAGGACAATATCAGTGCCGGATAAATCAGATGATTTCGCCTTGTAGTTTAGAATTTCGCGGCTCGTAGGCGTGACCGCCGCGTTGCCTTGCCGCAGGATTTCGTATTCTTCGAGTTTGATCCGCATCTCCAGGCGATGGAAGATATTCTCTGGCAGCGAGTCATGGCTATCTTGCACCGTTGCATATTGGCTTCCTATAGCCGCGTCGCTGAACAAGGGATCTAGGTCTACCCACCTGTCGCCCTGCCTCCACTGCACCCACCAATGATCTTGCGCCTCCTCTATAAGGGTATCGAGGCTAATGACGACGTCTGAATTAGGTTTATGACCTGCTTTCTTCAAGTGATCACGAATCAACCCATAATCACGCTTCACACCTTGAGTCCAAGTATCTAAAGCCGCTTGCAGCTCAGGCGAGGGTTCGGCGGGCTCGTCAGCCTTCGTGACTTTAGCTCGTTCTGTCCACATGCTCTCAACGAGACTTTTTGCGTCTGGCACCGACAATTTTCCTCGGGCGTAGCGTACCGTCTCCCCCGACGCGCGCAGCAGACTGGCTAGGAGAGCTGCCTGATCGACCGAGTTGCCGGCCATCGCTAGCAACGTCCCGCGGGGGCCTCGCAGGCAACCAATGTATGACTCGTACGACACTTGATCCCGTACAAAGGCAAACATTCGTGCAGGATCTTTGCCTAGCGCAACGGCATAGAGGTTAGATTGAACGTGAGAAAGGTCAAACCGCTTTGGTACTTGAAAACTCAACGTCTCCACGGAGTTGGTTGCTGCGACAACCTGTGTCGGGCCTAGCGTTGCCACAAACAGTAGGGCACAAAGGACGTTCGCACTAAACAATCTGGGCATCTCGGTCTCCCTTTTCACGCCATTTATCCTCGTTATTTGCTTGTGATGTGTGTTGTGATTTCCCCCCCGTCGTTCTTGACCGTAATCAGTGTTGAACCGTCTTTATCAACCCGTATATCGGGCAGTTCAAGCGTTTTACCCACCAACTCGATAAGCACCGTGTATTTGCCTTCCGGTAATTCGATCGGCGCGGCACCCACCTCGGCACCACGTACTTTAGTGCCCGCAGCATTGATCACTCTATAGGACACAGAAAGTACTTCGTTGATAGCCTCACGTAGCTCGCCGGCATCTTTCGTGTCGTAAAAACGCCCACCCGTCAACGCAGTGATCTGCCGCATATCCAATTTCGTTTTCGCATCGGCAAGGGTAAAACCCACGATATGGATAGCTACCTTTAGGCCTTTGGCTTGGAGCTCGGCAACCGCATCGACAGGGTTTTCACCACACTCTTCTTTGCCATCGGTAACAAGGATAACCATGTTCTCACCGGTCGTTGTGCCGAGATCATTTACCACTTGCCTTAGTGCGTAAGCAATCGGCGTCGTACCTTTGGCTTTGATCTTCCGAACCTTCTCTTTTAATGCCTTCTTGTCGACCTTTCCTAGCGGGAAAAGCAATTCGGAGTCTTGGCAGGCTTGGCGACGATTGGCCGGGTCTACGCGATGGCCATAAACCCGCAAGGCAACCTCGGAATCATCGGGAAGGCTATCAATAACCTCTGTCATGACCTGCTTGGCAACCGTGATCTTTGGCTGGCCATCTATATCAGCCCACATTGAGCCTGAGCCATCAAGGATGAGCTCGATTTGCTGTATGGCCAATGGGTCTCCACTAGCCACCACATGCAGTCGTCCGCTATTCCTCTGCAACGATTGGACCCGGACATACTTTCTCGGCACCCAATTCCTCGATACGAACTTGCAGTTATTGAAATTCGAGTGTTCCTGTCGCCATCGGCCCTCCAACGTGTTGCCGTCTTCGGATAGTGTGAGCTCCATGTCGACCAATCCTGCCCAGATTTTTGGGCATTTCGACTTCTTGGCCACCGGGTAGTGGTGGTGCATTTTTCCCTTTACGTCCCTGCCATCAATTGTGGCGATGATATGCTCGTCGCCCGGCGCAAAACCGAAATCGTTGATCAACCTGGGAGTGAGTTCTACATAAACAGCACGGACCTTGTTGCCTTCTTGGGTAAACTCCACAACAGTCCCGTCTCCGCGGGTCCAGAGACCCGTCATGTGGGACAGGGATTCGCCGTGGACAGTATTAATAGGTAGTACGGCAAGAACTAGCGAGACAGTGAATAGAGGATAACGTGCCATGCCTAACTCCTCCGTTCCTATGCGATCGATTTAACCCTGCATAAAACTATGGTATTTGTACTCCTCATAGCACAAAAAGTAAAAAAATCTTCGAGAATGTCGTCACCCAAGAGAGTGACTTAGGGCCAGTTGTTGCAACCGGATTAATCTGGATGTGTTGTATATGGTCGTTTACCGGCCCGCTGCGGTCATCTGATATATAGATAAGTAGAAACCACTTGTTGTCAGATCGAAACGCATCACTCGGGATATCTATATGAGAGTGGGAAATGTCCTCATGCGTGGCCAGATCCTGAATGGTCGCACGCGGAAGTTCTGGGAGCGTGTCGTCCACTGGCTGAAGGATTAAGTCTGAGCAAACTACAGATTTTAGAATAGCCCCTCAGGCCAATCACCGTAAAACAACTCGCCGACCCTAGGCTTGACCCTGGCTAAACTCGCTTGTGTCCTATGAATGGCCGTTATGGTCCGTTTCTAAGGGTCAGAATTGATTTGCGAGGCTATTGTCGGACACGTAATCTTTAAATAGTCTTAGAGTTAGTACGCGGCCAGATCAAGTACCGCTCAAGAAAAGCAACCTCCGCTCCCGACCCATTATAGCTGCCGTTCGGAATCGATAAGTCGAATGTCAGCTTCCGGATCATGGACCAGCCGCCGGATAAACATTGAGATGCTAAAATAATTGATCGCAGAAAAGGAGTGGAAGCCATGTGGCCCGATCGCAGGTTACTCGATCTAATCGGTATTGAACTACCGATCATTCAGGCTCCTATGGCGGGGGCGAACGGCTCGGCGATGGTGATCGCGGCAAGCGAGGCGGGCGGACTCGGTTCGCTGCCTTGTGCCATGCTCGATACGGCCCAAGCGCAGGAAGAGATCGGGATCATACGGCGACGCACGACAAAGCCATTCAACGTGAATTTCTTCTGTCATACACCGCCCAAGCCAGACCCCGATCGCGACGCAGCGTGGAAGGCGCGGCTGGCAGCGTACTATACCGAGCTTGGTTTGGACGCCTCTGCCTCCGCCCCTGCAGTCGTTCGCGCCCCATTCGATGAGGCAATGTGCGAGATCGTCGAAGAACACAAACCGGAAGTTGTGAGCTTTCATTTCGGGCTACCCGAACAGGGGCTCCTTGGCCATGTGAAGGCGTCTGGTTGTCTGGTGCTCAGTTCTGCGACCACGGTGGAAGAAGCGCAGTGGCTCGAAGACCATGGTTGCGATGCGATTATTGCGCAAGGGTATGAGGCGGGCGGTCATCGCGGTATGTTTCTGACTGATGATATTGCGACGCAGCCGGGAACTTTTGCCCTGGTGCCGCAGGTCGTCGATGCAGTACATGTGCCGGTGATTGCCGCTGGCGGGATTGCCGATGGGCGAGGTATTGCGGCGGCTTTCGCTCTTGGCGCGGCGGGCGTTCAAATTGGCACCGCTTATCTTTTCACACCGGAGTCTTTGATCACGGATCTACATCGCGCTGCATTGCGCGCCGCTCGTGACAGTCAATCTGTATTGACTAATGTGTTTTCCGGCAGGCCGGCGCGGGGGCTGGTGAATCGAGTAATGCGAGAGCTTGGGCCGATGTCGGACCTGGCGCCAGCGTTTCCAACCGCTGGCAACGCCCTAGCGCTGCTGAAAGCAAAAGCAGAGGCGGCAGGGGCCACCGATTTCTCTTCGCTGTGGTCGGGACAGGCGGCAAGTCTCGGCCGCGAGATCGATTCCGGCGGTCTGACCCAGCAGCTTGCCGCAGATGCAGAGCAGCGGCTCAGAGCGCTGGCATTGACAGGTTAGGCCATCATGCGATGCAGCATTTGCGAGTTTTTCGGTGGTTGACGACCGCTTTGCCAATAGTAAGTGTACCTTGCACTTAAACGACGCAAATAACTACCTTTGGGCGTGACTTGTCGGAAGAAGTCAAAACAGCGGGCGCATAGATTTACAATGTCGGGAACTATCGCTTACGACCC
>CALZGZ010000222.1 GCA_945787105.1 uncultured Gammaproteobacteria bacterium | reverse complement strand
GCACGGGTGGTGGCGCCCACCAGGGTGAACTCCGGCAGATTCAGTTTCAGCGACCGCGCACCGGGCCCTTCACCGATGATGATATCCAACTGATAGTCCTCCATCGCCGGATACAGGATCTCCTCCACCGCCGGACTCAAACGGTGAATTTCATCCACGAACAATACGTCCTGGGGTTCCAGATTAGTGAGGATCGCGGCGAGGTCGCCGGCCTTCTCCAACACCGGACCCGAGGTCTGCCGCAGGTTCACCTTGAGTTCGTTGGCGATGATGTGTGCCAGTGTCGTCTTGCCAAGCCCGGGCGGACCGAATAGCAATACATGATCCAGCGCCTCGCGCCGTTGCCGCGTGGCACGGATGAAAATATCCAGTTGCTCGCGCACCTTCGGTTGGCCGACAAACTCAACCAGACTACCGGGACGCAGACTGCGATCAAAGGAATGTTCATCGCTGGAAGGCCGCGCCAGGGGCGAAATAATCCGTTCTTCACTCACAACGCCGCTCCGGATAACGAGCGTAAGGCGTGACGAATGATTTGCTCGCTGGTCAGATCCTCAGCGGCCACATTCCGCACCACACGGCTCGCCTCCACCGGTTTATAGCCGAGCGCGATTAATGCGCTCACCGCGTCCCCGACCGGGTCCGGTCGCGGCGCCGCCCCTGGGTGGGGTGTTGACGCGAGGCTTGTTTCGCCCGCCTCCGCCAGCCGGTCGCGCATCTCAACGATCAGGCGCTGCGCAGTCTTGCGTCCGATACCCGGCACCCGGGTTAAACGGTCGACGTCTTGATCCGTAATACAGGCGATAAACTCATCAATCGACAAGCCGGAAAGAATTGCCAACGCCACCCTCGGTCCCACACCATTCACCCGCAACAGGCTGCGAAACAAGTCGCGTTGTTGGGGTAGACTGAATCCATATAATCGTTGCGCGTCTTCTCGCACCACCAGATGCGTGTGCAACACCACATCAGCGCCAGCGGCCGGTAAGTCATAGAACGTAGTCATCGGCGCCTCCAACTCGTATCCCACGCCCATGACGTCGACGATCAAGCTCGGTGGGCGCTTTTCCATTAATTTGCCGCGCAATAACGCAATCATCATCCGCTCCTCGTGTCGCCCAAACCGACCCGCAGGCGACGCGCATTGTCCCAGGTATGGATATGACAGATACCACACGCCAATGCATCGGCCGCATCACTGTGCGGTGACTGACGTAAGCCGAGCAACACCCTGATCATGTGCTGTACCTGCACCTTGTCGGCCTTGCCGTTACCGACCACCGCTTGCTTCACCTGCAACGCGGTGTACTCCTCGACATCGATGCTCTCATTGGTTGCGGCGACTATAGCGGCGCCCCGGGCATGGCCCAGGCGCAGTGCCGACTGAGGGTTATGGGCGACGAACACCTTCTCCACCACCATTACCTGGGGCCGATGCTTGCGGATAATGACGGATAATTCCGTGTAGATTGTGTGCAGACGGGTCGCGAAAGGCTGATCAGCAACACGGATTTGGCCACAGTCGATATAGCGTAAGTGGTGGTCTTTGAACTCGACGACACCGAAACCGGTGATGCGGGAGCCCGGGTCCACACCCAAGACCCGTAAACCGCGTTGATCTGTCGCCGCCGTCGATGACCCCATTCAGGCGGCTCGACGTTGGTACTGATAAACCAAGCTAACTTGCCTCCGATTGCAGCAGCGAATCTGGAAAATCGGCATTGGTATAGACGTCTTGTACGTCATCCAATTCTTCTAACGCATCTAACAGCTTCAATACCTTTTCACCCTCATTTTCGCTCAACGAGACTTCGGTGCTTGCCCGTTGAATCACCTCGACACTTTCTGTTTGCATATCGGCGTTGGCGAAGGCATCACACACAGTGTGCAGCGTGTCCGGAGATGTGACCACCTCAATGGTGCCATCTTCATCGATACTGACGTCTTCAGCGCCGGCATCGATGGCAATCTCGATGATCCGGTCTTCGTCACTGTCGGCTGCAAAGGTAACGATGCCGAGCTTGTTAAACAGGTAGGCGACCGATCCGTCGGTGCCGAGGTTACCGCCGTGCTTGCTGAACGCATGACGCACCTCGCTGACGGTGCGGTTTCGGTTGTCCGTCGTACACTCTATTAACACGGCGGTACCGCCCGGGGCGTAACCTTCGTATCGCACCTCTTCATAGCTGACTCCTTCCAATTCTCCGGTACCACGCTTGATCGCGCGCTCGACGTTCTCCTTCGTCATATTGGCAGTGAGGGCCTTGTCCACTGCCGCCCGTAACCGTGGATTTGCGCCGGGATCGCCACCACCCTCGCGGGCAGAAACGGTAATCTCACGAATCAATCGGGTGAACAGTTTGCCTCGCTTGGCGTCCTGTGCGGCTTTGCGAAATCGGATATTAGCCCATTTGCTGTGGCCAGCCATGGTGAGTCAAAAAACTACTACAGTGATTGAAAAAGGTTACTCTGGATTTCGGTTGCGCGGAGTTTACCACTGCCACCTTCGATGCCCAACATTAACGTTCATTCAATCCCCACCACTTTCGGCATCGAATTGCGGCTCACTGTATTGCGCAATAAGCTGTTCAATGGCTGCACGGTTAGTCCAGGACCACACTTTTCGTGCCGCATCCTTCGCCATCATCCAGCAATATTCATCATGTTCGATGGGGTTGAGCGTCACCACTTCCTGTTCCACCAGCTCCAGCGAGAACACGTGCTCGATATTGTGAGTAACCCCGGGCGCAAAACGCCGACTCCAACCCGGCGCGATTTCGAAGCAAAAGCGCTTACGCCAGTCGCGCAACCGCCCCTGCCCGTCAAGCCCGGTTTCTTCTTTCAGTTCGCGCACCGCCGCTGGCATCGGCGCCTCATCCCATTTCAGGCTGCCGGTGACCGATTGCCAGAAATCGGCGCGGTCCACGCGGCGCAGCAGCAGCACCTTACCGGCCCGGGTGTGGACCACAATCAACACCGATTCGGGACGCTTGTACTCTTGTGGCAGTGACATCCTATTACGACCTACGCGGCTGGAAGCCGCTCTCACAGCTACCTTTTAACCTGTCATCCTGAGGCGCCAAACCGAAGGATCTTACCCGGTCTGACTGACGACCGTCGTGCAGTATGGTTAGATGCCTCGCTCACGCTCGGCACGACCAACAGCAGGTCGGATTCTTCGCTTCACTCAGAATGACAATTTAGTGCTCGATAGGTAAGAGTGAGCGGCTCCCACAGCCACTTGACCGATGAGAGAGCGACCAGTATCAGACACCAGTTGGTGCACCGCTCTTGACTAAAAACATAGAATCTCGGAAGAACATTCACGGTGCGCTCGTTTTTGGTTTTCGCAGGCGAATATGCAGCTCACGCAGTTGATCGGCATCGACTTCACTTGGGGCCTCGGTCATCAGGCACGCCGCTTTTTGGGTTTTTGGAAACGCAATCACCTCGCGGATCGACTCCGAATCCGACATCATCGCCACCAGCCGGTCGAGGCCGAATGCGATGCCGCCGTGTGGCGGCGCACCGTACTTGAGCGCGTCCAATAGGAATCCAAATTTCTGGCGTGCTTCATCGATCTCGATACCGAGTACCTGGAAAACCTTTTCTTGAATCGATTCTTGATGAATACGAACCGAACCGCCGCCGATTTCGGCTCCGTTCAACACCATGTCGTAGGCCCGCGACAGCGCCGCACCGGGATCGGTATCGAGCCGGTCGACGTATCCCGCTTGTACCCCGGTAAACGGATGGTGCAGGGATTGCCAACGTTTGACCTCGGTATCGTATTCAAACATCGGAAAATCAATGATCCACAATGGCCGCCAACCCGGTTGCGTGAGTCCCATATCGGCGCCCAGTCTGGTGCGCAACGACGACAATGACTCATTGACAACGTCTGCGCGATCGGCGCCGAAAAAAATCAAATCGCCTTGCTCGCTGACGGTGCGCTCCAGCAGTGCGGCAATCACATCGTCGGGCAAGAACTTTAGGATCGGCGACTGCAGGCCGTCGCGGCCCTGACCGGGATCGTTGACTTTGATATACGCCAGCCCCTTGGCGCCAAACTGTTTGACGTACTCGGTATACTGGTCGATCCGCTGCCGTGTCAGCTGGCCGCCGGCGGGCACCCGCATCGCCGCAACCCGACCGCCGGTTTTGGCGGGCTCCGCAAATACCTTGAAATCAACGTGCTCCATGAGGTCCTTGAGCTCTACCAGTTGCAACGGAATCCGCAGGTCGGGCCGGTCGGTGCCGTATTTGTCCATCGCCTCGCCATAGCTCATGTGTGGAAACGGATCCGGGAGTGCTGCGCCCAGCACCTCCTGAAACAGCACACGCACCATGGCCTCCATCAACGCCATGATTCCAGTTTCATCCAAGAACGAGGTTTCGATATCCAGCTGCGTGAACTCGGGCTGACGGTCGGAGCGCAGGTCTTCGTCGCGGAAACAACGCGCGATCTGAAAGTAGCGCTCGAAGCCGGCGATCATCAGAATTTGCTTGAACAATTGCGGCGACTGAGGCAACGCAAAGAAACGACCCGGCTGGGTACGGCTTGGCACCAGGTAATCGCGCGCTCCCTCCGGGGTTGACCGCGTCAATACCGGGGTTTCGATCTCGATAAAATCATTATCCTCGAGGAAGGACCGCAGCGAACTGATCACCCGGTGGCGCAGGCGCAGTTTCTGCTGCATATCCGCGCGCCGCAGATCCAGATACCGGTACTTCAAACGCACCGCCTCACCCATATCGGTATCGTCGAGCTGAAACGGTAATGGCAGCGATCGATTCAAGATCTCGAACTGTTTGGCGTATACCTCGACTTCGCCGGTGGCCAAGTCGGGGTTTATGGTCCCTTCCGGTCGTTCGCGGACGCGGCCGGTGACCCGGAGTACGAATTCATTGCGCACCGCATCGGCGTTGGCGAAGGCCTGGGATTCATCGGGGTCGGCGACGATTTGCAGTAATCCAGTGCGATCACGTAGATCAACGAAAATCACACCCCCATGATCGCGCCGCCGATGCGCCCAGCCGCAGACGGTAACCGTCTCATCGATCAGCGATTTGTCGACCTTACCGCAGTAGTGAGTGCGCATGGGGTTAGTCCGTATAGTGCACCAAGGATCCCGGATGCTGGCGACGGGACTCGTCCTGCGCGTGGTCGCAGGGCCGGGCCGCTGGACGCCGGGATAGGCGCGTACTCGGGGACAACACGTCACACCGGGCATTGATCGTATTCCGTATTGCAAACAAAATGTAAGCTCTTGTTTTAGCCGCCTTGGTGCAAACTACGGGTTAGGGTCTAGTTGGTATTTCACTTTGGGAGACGGCGCCGGCGGTCAATTTATGTTGGCGACTTTTGGCAACTTACCAGGCTGTTGGTCGGCCTCGGGCATGACCACGCCGGTAGACAGAATCAACTTCAGTCCTGCTTCGACCGACATCTCCAATTCAATAATGTCTCTCTTCGGCACCATCAAAAAGAATCCCGAGGTCGGATTCGGAGTCGTCGGTACGTAGATATTAACGAGCTCCTCGCCGGTGATGGCTTCGAACGTCTCTGCGGTATCACCGGTCACGAACGCCAAAGTCCATAGGTCGCGGCGCGGGTACTCAACCAGCACGACCTTGCGAAAGGATTCCCCCTTGGCGGAAAACAGCGTCTCGGTGATTTGTTTAACGGAGGAATAGATCGATCGCACCAAAGGAATGCGGGCGAGAATCACTTCCCAGATGCGAACCAGTCTGCGGCCGAACAAGTTGGCGAAAATCATACCGGTAACGATGACCACCAACACGGTGAGGGCAACACCTAGACCGGGGATCTTGAATCCGAGCAAATGCTCCGGCCGATAGGGAGCGGGAATCAGGACCAGGGTACGATCCATCAGGTCGATGAGCAGCTTGATGACCAAAAAGGTCACCCCCAGCGGCACCCAGATCACCAATCCGGCAACTATGTATCGCCGCAACGCGCTCATTCAAGTGAATCAGCCATTTTTGGCGCCGTCGGCGGATTTATTCTTGCCGGTATTCGTAGCGCTGGCCTGGTCCGATTTCGCGGAATCACTGCTTGTGTCCTTAGCGGACTTGTCCTTCTTGGGCGTCTTTTTGCCGGCCGGTTGCTTGTCCTTGTTCTTGAAGTCGGTCTCATACCAGCCGGTGCCCTTCAGGCGAAACGCAGCCGCGGTGACCTGCTTTTGGAGCGTCGGGCTACCGCAGGCCGGACATTCCTGAAACGGTGGGTCGCTGATTTTTTGCAACGCCTCCAATTTCTGCCCGCAGTTATTACATATATATAGATATATCGGCATACAGCGCTTACCCTCGCGGAATTCGTAGTGAGTATCTAGCCCGTGACCCAGCGATACCAACCGCGCATTATAGCCAGTGAGCACTGAATTCCCAGGGGTCTACGCACCGGCGATGGTAAGTTTTTCGAGCAAAATTGATCCGCACCGGATGTTGCCCCGCACATCAACGTCGTTTCCGACCTGGGCGACGTGCTGAAACATGGCCTTCAGATTCCCGGCAATGGTGATCTCCTCGACCGGATACTGGATCTCTCCGCCTTCCACCCAGAAGCCGGCCGCACCGCGCGAATAGTCGCCGGTCACCACGTTGACCCCGAATCCGATCAGTTCGGTAACCAATAAACCGGTATCCATCTCTTGTAGCAGTCCCGCCAGGTCCAATGCACCGGGCTCGATGGTGAGATTACGGACCCCCCCGGCGTTGCCGGTGGTCTGCATGCCCAATTTGCGCGCCGAGTAAGAGTCCAGGACGTAGCTACGCAGCACACCGCCGGTGACCAGGTCCCGATTTTCGGTGGCGACACCTTCGTTGTCGAACGCCGCACTGCCCACCGCCTTGGACAGATGCGGCTGTTCGTGAATGCGGACAAACGACGGAAACACCGGCTGATCCAGTTGGTCGAGCAAGAATGACGCCTTACGGTACAGACTACTGCCCCGCGCCGCGGCCAGGAAATGCGACAACAGACTGCTCGCGATGGGCGCCTCGAACAACACCGGGGCCTCGCGAGTGGTGATTTGACGCGCTCCCAGCCGGCGCAGGGTACGCCGCGCCGCGGTTTCGCCGATATGCGGCGGCGACTCTAAATCAACCGCATCGCGGGCAGCGCTGTACCAGAAATCGCGTTGCATGAGTCCGTCCTGCTCACCGATCACCGCACAACTCATGCTGTGGCGGGTTCCGGTGACGAGGCCTTCAAACCCGTGAGTATTGGCATAGGCTTCCGCGCCGCGGTGTGTCGATAGCGACGCGCCTTCCGAATTGGTGATGCGTTTGTCCAGCTCGCGTGCGCAGTCTTCACATTCCCGGGCCAAATCAATGGCACCGTCGACAGTCAACTCCCATGGATGATCCAGATCGAGCTCAAGAATGTTCTTGGCCAGGCGATCGCGATCCGCCAAGCCGGCGCACGCATCCTCAGCGGTAAATTTGGCGATGCTACACGCAGCGCGCACCGTATCGGCAACCGCGTGTGGCGCGAAATCCGATGTACTGGCGGAGCCGGATCGATGGCCGAAGTACACATTCACCAGCAAGTTCTTGTCACGGTTGTACTCCACGGTTTCCACATCACCCAGTCGCACCGTCACCGAAAAGCCCTGGCTGCGACTCACCGCAGCGTCTGCGTCACTCGCGCCACGCCGCTTGGCCTCGTCCAACGCCTGCTGCGTCACATCGATAAGTTGTTGGTTGCTAGTTTGGTCGTTTACTTGTTCGGTCGCGGTCATAAGGTTCACTTACTTTAAATAAATTTATTAGCAATACTTCGCCCTATCGGGCGAGTCACTTTCTTTACTCGTGTAAAGAAAGTGACCAAATAAGGCACACGCCGTTGGGTCCCCTTTGTGTTGCCGAGCACTGCAGGTTTCGCCGGAAACAGCGCGAGGACTGTGTGAGGCCGCGTCAGCGGCCGAGTTCCGCAGCGCCCGGTGAAAGCGAAGCGCGCAGGGCAGCCGTAGGCCAACACAACGGGGCGCCATTTCTTTTGGTGACTTTTCTTTGGGCGCGCCAATAAAAGTCACTCGCCCCGACAGGGGCGAAACGTAATGTTTCACCATTAAACCTGTACCCCACCCACGGTAATCCCATCGATACGCAGGGTGGGTTGACCGACACCCACCGGGACGCTCTGACCCTCCTTGCCGCAAGTGCCCACTCCCGGGTCCAGCTCGAGGTCATTGCCGACCATGCTCACCCGCGTCAGCACGTCCGGGCCGTTGCCGATCAGCGTCGCGCCCTTGACCGCATGCCCCAACTGACCGTTCTCGATCAAGTATGCCTCACTGGCCGAAAAGACGAATTTTCCCGAGGTGATGTCGACCTGCCCACCGCCGAAGTTCACCGCGTACAGTCCTTTGTCGACAGATGCGATGATTTCCTGTGGGTCCATGTTGCCGGCCATCATGTAGGTATTGGTCATACGCGGCATCGGCAAATGGGCGAAGGATTCGCGGCGCCCATTTCCAGTCGGCGCCATGCCCATCAGGCGCGCGTTCATCGCGTCCTGCATGTAAGTCCTCAGAATCCCGTTTTCGATCAACACCGTCTTCTGCGCGGGATTGCCCTCGTCATCCACGCTCAACGACCCGCGGCGGTTGGGCATGGTGCCATCGTCCACCACCGTGCACGCGGGAGATGCAACCCGTTCACCGATACGGCCGGCAAACGCTGACGTACCCTTACGATTGAAGTCCCCCTCCAACCCATGGCCGATGGCTTCATGAAGCAGAATACCCGGCCAACCAGGGGCCAGCACTACGGTCATCGTCCCCGCCGGGGGATCCTGCGCTTCCAGGTTGACCAACGCCTGACGCGCCGCTTCACGGGCATAACCCAGCGCAAGCTCATCGGTAAAATAATCGTATCTCACCCGCCCCCCACCGCCGGTGCTGCCCTGCTCGCGACGGCCGTTGTGTTCGACGATCACGGTAACGTTGAGTCGAACCAAAGGTCGGATGTCGGCGACCAGCGCGCCGTCATTACGTGCCACCAGGATGACCTCGTGGACGCCGGCAAGGCTCGCGATCACTTCCTTGACGCGGGGATCTTGACGGCGCGCCTCCTGTTCCACACGCTCCAACAGTTTGACCTTGTCGGTGTCGTTCAGGCTCACCAACGGGTCCTCTGCGAGGTACAAGCGGGGCGCGCGCCCGTCCGACCAACTGATTGAATGGGTGGCACTATCCCCACCCTGGCGGCTGATGGCGCGGGCCGCGGTTGCGGCGTCGGTGAGTGCCGGCAATAAGATCTCGTCGGAATAAGCCAACCCGGACTTTTCCCCGGCGACCGCGCGCACCCCGACGCCCTGATCGATGTTGTGATTCCCGGACTTCACTTGACCCTCTTCAAGCATCCAGGATTCCTGCCGCGTATATTGAAAATACAAGTCCGCGTAGTCGACATTGGGAGTGATCATCTTGCCAAACACGGCATCGAGATCACCAACGTCCAGTCCGCCGGGGGCCAGTAAGGTATTCTTGGCTGTCTCAATCAGTTCTGTCATTGGTCATACCACCTAAAATAGAGTAATCCGTGCAGCAGACACCTTGATTAGCATGCCCCCGGTTGGGTTCGCATCATGGTCCCTAATCGACATCTGCCTAAATTCGCCGATGAATAAGGCTGGGAAAACCGGCACGAAGTTGGTTCAGACGCGCCAGGTCTACTTCCGCCACCGCAATGCCCTCTCGTTCTTCGATTTCATCAATCACCTCACCCCAGGGGCCGATCACCATTGAGTGCCCATGGGTACGACGCCCATTGGCGTGGGTGCCGAACTGTGCCGCGGCAACGACGTAGGCCAGATTTTCCACTGCCCGGGCGCGCAGTAACACCTCCCAATGCGCCGTACCGGTGGTCGCAGTGAACGCGGACGGTACTGTGAAAAGACATGCGCCGTCCCTTGACAGCGCCCGATAAAGCTCCGGGAATCTGACATCGTAGCACACCGTCAGACCCAACCGTCCGACCGGGGTCGCGACACTAATCTGATTTCCTTGCACCCGCCCTGGTTCGATGTAATCGGATTCCCGGTATGCTTCTTGAGCACTGACCACCACATCGAACAGGTGGATCTTGTCGTAGCGCGCCGCTTGGCGCCCATGATTGTCGTACACCAGGCTCGCGGCGCGGACGCGATGGATGTCGTGCGACACCATGGGAATGGTGCCGGCGACGATCCACAGTTTGTGCCGCGCCGCCTGCTCGCTGACAAACGCTTGCACCGGCCCCTGTCCTGGTTTCTCCGCCGCACCCAGGCGATCACTGTCATGGCGAGGCATAAGACTGAAGTTCTCGGGCAGGACTGCCAGTTGTACATTGTTATTGACCGCTTGCGCCAACAGACGTTCAACGGTGCGCAGGTTCGCAGCGACCTCAGGACCTGAATTCATCTGCACGGCAGCCACCCGCAGCATCATCGAGACCGCTCTTTGACGTGTATGACCATTGTGTCGGGAAATCCCGATCCCGGTTCCAGGAGCAT
This sequence comes from uncultured Gammaproteobacteria bacterium, assembly GCA_945787105.1. GTDB lineage: Bacteria > Pseudomonadota > Gammaproteobacteria > Arenicellales > JAANXG01 > CALZGZ01. The sequence continues at coordinate 8,566 of CALZGZ010000222.1, read as the reverse complement.
TTGATTCGACGCTATACCCAGTGCCACCAGCCAGTCACGCAACTCCACAGCCCATTCATTGCCACGATCGCCGCCGGGATATCGAATAACGATGACTCCTTGCTGCATGCCCTCAAACTGCCGCATGACCCGTTGCAGTGCCGGAATGCGTACAACAGCCGTACCGCTACGTACCGCCGGCCAATCAGCGCGGGTCAGCAACTCCGCAGCCGCAGCCGGTTGCAGAACCAGGAGCAAACAAATCCCGATGGCAAAGAGGCGAAAGTTTCGAATGTTCATAACTACGGTCGGTCTAAGGTGTTCTCCAGATCCTCGGGCTCCTGTTTGATACGAATTATCTCAGGCGATTCCCAAGGACCGGTAATTTGATAACGATAGCTCACCAATTTTCCAATTTGTTTCTTAAATAATTTCTGTACGACAAAAACCACGGCCCCCGCCGCGGGACTCGCGATCGCACTCAAGAGACTGAGATTCGCGCCAACTTGCGGGGCAACTATTATCTCCAGGTCATAATCCTCTTTCGCCAGTCCCGCGCGGCCATGGACATCAATCAATGCTGCTGGCCCAATCACATAAAATCCGTCAGTAAACATGTCCCCTTGTTTCAACGTTCCCTTGGCATTTATCCGATCGAACACCAAGCCTTTGGCGAATACATCGGAAAAATCGAACGTCAACCGCCGCATCAACACCTCGACATTGAGTAGACCAAACAATCGCCCCGAACCCGGCTCGACGCGTGTAAAACTTCCGCTCTTGGCTGAGAATTCAAATTCTCCACTTAGATTGTCTAACGCGAAGGCGCCGGGAGCACCATTCCACTCAGCGACGACCTCCAAGTCGGCTTCACCTCCGGCAATTTGCTCCGGCAACGCCAAAGCGGTCATCGCCTTGCCGAGATCATTACTGCTGGCTTTAACGTTGACCTCGGTACGCTGCGTGGTTGCTGATCGACGCCACACGCCGTCGGCCTCAATCAGCAATTCTGGTTTTTCGCTGCGGAATCTTTCAATACTCCATCCGCCCACCACCGGTACCGCATCGAAGTCCAGCGAACCCAGTGATGCAGCGCCGTATCGGAATGCTTGAACCTTCGCGGTCACCTCGGGCAAAACCCCCGGGTCGCTGTCTGCTTGGGAGCTTGCTGCCTGCTCGGACCGCGGCCAGTCCAGTCGCTCCAATGCGAGACCATACCACGGCTGGTGCTCATCGAGCCGGGCGAGCGCCTTTCCTTGTACTGCTACGCCATCCAGATCTGCGCGCCAAATGCGGCGATCTTCGGAAACAGCATGCATCTTCACGGTGCCGAAGTTTCGCTGTAAAAAAGTGAGTTCCTCTATGTCCAGCGAGACTTGGCGCAAGGCGTCGATCATGGTCGCGGAATCAGCGTCATTATCACTAGCGGATTTCTTCAGTAGCACCTCTAACCAGGCATCCACATCCAAGACGTCCGCCGTAGCCCGGAAGCGAAGTTCCCGCGCCTCGGGCACAGATGCGGTCCCCGGACCCAGGATCAACTCCCCGGCTAGGAAACGCCAGCGGCCGGTATCAGGTTGAAACGCGAGGGCACCTTTTAGCAATTGGTGCGCATCGAATTCCACACTGCGTTGATTAGAACCGGTATACCTTACGAGCGCCGAAACAGGCATCGCAGCATCTGCCGGCTTACCCAGCGGTGGGGGCAGGTCCACATGCACGCCTATCAATTCTGATTTCACTCGCAAGTCGGCATTGTTCCGATCCACGGTCAACCGTGCCGACCACTCGGTGTCTCCGTTCATTGGCTCCAGCAAGCGTTCACCGAGAATCGGCCGCAAACGCTTAACGTCAACCTCACCGTGAGCATCGATGGCGAAGATCGGTGGTGTGCGCGGTTGCATGGTCTTGACATCCAACCTCACCGGCCCTTGGAGCAAGCGGGCTGACAGGCCTTCGCCGGACACCGAGGCTTCGGTGAACTGCACCGTGCCGTTGATTTCCTCGATGGTCACACCATTGGGCCACCGCAACGTGCCGTCATCGGTGTGGTAGTGCCCCGCGACACGAGACTTTTTCAATTGCGACAACGGCAACATGAGTTGCAACTGCAAGTTGCCATCCCCGGATCCGGCCAATTCCATGGCACGATCTTTATTTTTCACAAACGGCCCTTGACGCAGGAAATCGACTGCATCGCTCACCTTGGCGTCGAGCACCCCGTCCACCTTCAAGGTTCGCGCCCGCCGGTAAAGATTCTCGCCGTATGCCGAGACCTGGCGAATTCGAGAATTCATGACCTTACCGGTGGTGGCGTTCACGCGTAACGTGGCGTTGTGGAACACTAAATCAGCATCGAACTGGGATACCGCCGGCCACTTCTTGTGGTAATCGAAAACTCCATCTTTGAGCTTGAAACGGGCACTAAATTCTCCGTCTCCGTCGGTGAATGGAAACCGGTCCACGGACCCACGCCATTGCAGCTGACCCTCAGAAGCGTGTCCCGCCACCAAGGCACGGGATAACCAACGCGCGGCCTTGAGCGGCGTGTTGTTAGGCACATAACGCGGCACCCTGGAGACATCCACGCGCGGTATGTTGGCCTGTAGTTCCAAGTACGGCGCATGGTCCGAGACGACAACCCGACCCACGCCGCCGGCAATCGCGAGATCCTTATTTTGGACCTCTAAGTGCGGCACTTTGATCTCCCAACCGGTCTTGGCCCGCGTCCAGCTGGCCTGTGCTTGCAAGGTATCCATTGCCAGCGGTTCGTTGAATAGGCGCGGCAGCGTAACCTCACCGGCGGTAGCATCGATAGTCACGCTCCCACCGTGACTGCCGATGGATATCCGACCCTCAACACCCCGCAATCCGGGCCAGTGTGCCACCGGCTTGGTGACCACGCCGGCAAATTCCGTTTCCAACCACACACGCTCGGGGTTTGCCCACGGTCCGAGAACATTGAACGACACCTGTCGCAAATCAGCCTTGGGATCGGCGGTTTGCAGCTTACCCCACCAGCCCTGATCACCGAACAAGGGTAGGCCCACTTGCAGGATGGCCTGCAACTCAATACGTTCAAGTTTGAACTGGGTGCGGGAACCGATTCGGGAAATATCTATTTTGTCCAGGGCCAGGTCGGTGCCGTTCAAAGATAGGCTGGGATTCATCAACGCCAGGTCCCAACCATCTTTCTTGCGTGACCATGATAAGTCGGTAGACAAACTGTCAATATGGCGCAATGGCTCATTCTTGCTCATGAATAGCTCTACTTGCGTCAATGAGGCATCGGCATGCGCGGCAGCCAGTTTTCCGTGTTGCCAAGTTGTAGTGATGCGTGTGTCCAGCTGTCCGCGCTCAAGTTTAGGAAGCAACTCGTGGACCGCCAATGGCACGTTACCAAGATTCACCCGGTCTAAATCGACATCGATACGGCCATCCCACTTGTGTTGCACCGGCTCACCGGTGAGTTTGGCGGCGATGCGGATGTTCGCGCACACAGGTTCGGGACAACGCGCGGTGCCATCGAACTGGTGTGCATCGCCGACATTAACGAAATTCATATTTATCGACGACAATTCCAAGAACCCTGCTGTATCGCGCTCATCGCGCCATATGAGGGTGCCATTTTCAACGCGCAGATCCTGCTGCCGAAACAACCACCGCAGATAACCCAAATCCTCTCCTGGACTAGCGGTGCCCGGCACCAGGTCTCCGATTCGCACGCCACCTTCTTTTAGCCGGGTGATTTCCACAGTGGGTGACAATAACGTAAAGCGCTCAAAAATGAGATCGCCCGCTAGCAAGCTCCACGGACTCACTTGCACCTCGATCCCGCCCAGGCGTAGGGACGAGTGGGCGCCCTCCTTACGGCGCACGCGCAAGCCGCCGGTCTTGAACGACGGCGACCAACCGTCCCAGCGTGCCTCGAGACGCTGAACTAAAACCGGCCTTCCGAGCTGATCGGTCAAGTAGGCCTCGATACGAGTCTTGTGATCGGCGAGATTCGGCCACCACGCTCGCAGTGCCACTACTGCGGCAACAGCCACCAACAACAACACGCCGGCGACATACAGCGAGTAACGAAGGATGCGCAAGGTAGTTGGAATCATCGGTTGACGCCGACGCCGCCATGACCATGTTGGGATATGATCGAGGCGCCAAATCGGCCACATGCCGACTGCCGAAAACGAACTGAGCGACGGGTACCTTGGCACGCGTGACCGGCGCCACTAGTCCGCTGAAAAATGACTTCCATCAGCCTAAAATTTACTCGCAACCGGCCTAGCCTACGCTTGTTACATGCACCCAGATAATATCTAGACACAGCAGTATCCCAAAAAATGTCAGCGATGATGCCGCAGAAAGACCCGTTTGCACTAGTTCTTTGTGATTTGGCTGCCAGTGTAGAAATTTCAAAACAACTAGAATCGGAACTCGACCAGTTAAAACAGGCCGCCATTAGTGGAAGCGAAACCGAGGTTATCGCCACCCACTGTGATTTCCATCTGCTTGGGGCTGACGCGAAACCAGCCACGTTGTAAACCATTCACAGCAGCACCACATCGTATTCTTCCTGGTGATAGGTTGCCTCAACCTGTAGGTGAACAGGCTTGTTTATGAATCCCTGTAGGTCGGCCAGAGTCGTTGCCTCTTCGTCGAGCAACATGTCAGTCACGATTTGTGAGGCAACTATCAAGAATTCCTTGGCATCGAATTGCCTCGCTTCACGCAAAATCTCGCGGAAGATCTCGTAACAAACAGTCTGCGGCGTTTTCAACACACCGCGTCCATCACATACGTTACACGGCTCACACAATGTTCTTTCGAGACTCTCCCGCGTGCGTTTTCGCGTCACTTCAACCAATCCCAATGGCGACATGTGGGTTATAGAAGTCTTGATTCGATCCCGAGCAAGGGATTTTTCAAGCGCACGCATCACCTGACGCCGGTGCTCAGGATCCTTCATATCAATAAAATCGATAATGATGATCCCTCCAATATTTCGCAGGCGCAGTTGCCTAGCGATAACCTGCGCCGCCTCCAAGTTGGTTTTGAACAGTGTTTCTTCTAGATTACGCCGACCGATATACGCGCCTGTATTGACATCAATGGTAGTCATTGCTTCGGTACGATCAATAACCAAATGACCACCCGATTTGACCGGCACCTTGCGATCCAAGGCGCGCTTGATTTCATCTTCCACAGAATACAAATCAAATATCGGTCGCTCGCCGGGATAGTACTCAATCCGGCTCGCGACTTCCGGTATGAGATCCTTTGCGAAGTTGATGGCCTTCTCATATGTCTCCCGGGAATCGATACGAACTTTTTCCACGTCGCTGCGCACTATGTCGCGCATGGTACGCATCGCCAGCGGTATGTCTTCGTATATCATTCCGGGAGATGGCACGGTTTCAATATTTTGTTGAACACGCAGCCACACCTTTTGTAGAAAATTGATGTCAAGCCGAAGTTCTTCTTCGGCGGCAGATTCCGCCGCGGTACGCACAATAACGCAGCCTTCTTGAATTTCGTTTTTGAAAATCTGCGCAACAGTCTGACGTAACCGCTCACGGTCCTGCGGGTCCTCAATCTTTTGCGACACACCGAAATGGTGGCCATGGGGCAGGAACACCAAGAATCGCGCGGGTATACTAATTTGTGTCGTCAATCGCGCGCCTTTCGAACCGAGTGGGTCCTTCAGCACTTGAACCACTATCTCTTGGCCATCCGCCAACAAGCTGTGAATAGGTTCGGTCTGCCCGTTTTCGACGTTACCGTTGTGATTGTCATCGTCGCGGCGCGTAATATCCGAGGCATGCAGAAACGCGGTGCGTTCCAAGCCAATATCGATGAACGCTGCCTGCATCCCGGGTAATACGCGGACCACTCGACCCTTATAGATATTTCCAACAATCCCGCGGTACTTGACACGCTCGATCTGTACCTCTTGCAGGATTCCGTTTTCGACAGTAGCAACACGGGTCTCCTGGGGAGTGACATTGATCAATACTTCTTCACTCATATCCAGTCGATACCCGCGCGGACTAATAACATTCGAAGTTCAAACATAGGTAAACCAACCACGCCAGTGTAACTGCCCTCTAGATGTTCGACAAAACCACTTGCCAGACCTTGTATGGCATAGGCCCCAGCCTTGTCTAAAGGCTCCGATGTGCGGCAATAACGTATGATTTCATCTTCGCTCAAGGGCTTGAATTTAACCCGGCTGCGGCTGACAGCGGACTGGATGTCATCGCCTCGATATACCACCACGGCAGTCAGCACCTCGTGAGAGCGCCCAGACAACCGTCGCAGCATCTGTCCGGCATCGTCGCGATGCCGCGGTTTGCCCAGCACTTGGTCGTCGATTACAACGCAGGTATCCGCGGCAACAACCGGATGAACCGCTCGATTCTGATTCACCAATCGCGCCGCAACGTATTGCGCTTTTTCCTTGGCGAGCCGCTGAACGAAACGATCCGGTGGTTCACCGGCACGGTGGGTTTCGTCGATATCGGCGGTGATCACCGCAAACCGTAATCCAACTGATTGCAGCAACTCTTGACGGCGCGGTGAAGCAGACGCTAGATAAAATTGCACACCAAGGTGTGATTCGGATTCACGCGGTTGTTCTACTTCACCCATGGAATCAGACAGGGAGCATGCTCAATACGCCCGCTCAGTTTGCATGTCCCCTATGATAAGGGAGGTTGTTGATAATACTCCATGCCCGGTACAGTTGCTCAGCGACGATGACACGAACCAGCGGATGGGCAAACGTGAGAGCGGACAACGACCATCTGTCGTCCATGTGCTCGAGACATGCGGGGGATAGGCCATCCGGCCCACCGATCAATAACGCGACATCACGACCCTCTCCCATCCATTGCTGCAACCGGTGTGCTAACTGTTCGGTGGAGTATTCACGTCCTGAACGTTCCAACGCAACACGGTGACAGTTTTTCGGAACTGCCGACAACAAGGCGCTCGATTCCAGCTCTCTCACCCGCGATGGATCAGAAGACTTGCTCCTTTTTTGAGTGGCCACCTCAATGAGCTGCAATCGGCACTGCCGGGGAAATCGTGTCGCGTACTCGCGGTACGCGCTGTTCACCCATTGCGGCATGCGGTTGCCCACCGCAACCAAATAAATCTTCATGCGACCTGCTTAGTCGTTGCGCTGCTCCCGCTGAGCAAGGACCATTTGCCTGACGTGGTCACCCCACAATCCTTCCAGATCATAGAACGATCGATCCTCCGGATGCATCACATGCACCACAACATCACCAAAATCCAACAGTATCCAGGTGCTTTTCTCCCTGCCCTCCACCCCCAGTGGACGGATCTTGCACTCGCGAAGCGCATCTAACAACCTATCGGCAATGGCTTTCACGTGGCGATCCGAAGAGCCACTGCAGACCACCATATAATCGGTGATGTCTGTCAGTTCGTGTACATCCATCACCTGGATATCAATGGCCTTCATGTCTTCCAGCGTCACTACCGCAACGTTTTTGATTTCTTCAGACTGCATGACTGTGTTTTGGATGCGCCGGGCATCCGTATAGACCGTGCTGTTGTATGTACGCCCATGCCGCCTCGGGAACATCGGCAGAAACGTCCTCATGCGCCCGGATTTTTTCTCTGATGGCGGACGCCGATACATCAATGAGCGGCGAATCACAGGTATAGACCCGCCCCACTGAGGCCCGCTCGAGCTCGGAAATATGGGCGCTCATCGCGTCCCGATACCACGTGTCAGTTAACGCAGACACCCGCGAGCCGGGTCTTGGTAACACGATTAAATGTGTCAACGCCAAGATCTGTTGCCAACAAAACCACTTGTCCATTCCCAAGAACGCATCGGCCCCGAGCAACAGGGCCAGGGGTTGCTGTGGCAGTTCCGCGCGCAACGCGCGCAACGTCCACACCGTGTATGACGGACCAAGACGTTGCAGTTCCCGCTGGTCTTCGATGAACCCGATTTCGTGCTCAATCGCCAGACGAAGCATCTGCGCGCGATGGTTCACGGAAGCCACCGGGAGGGGCCGATGCGGGGGCCGTGCGCTGATTACAAATCGCACGTGATCCAGTCCCAAGGAGTTGTAAACGTGACGCGTGATTTCCAGGTGCCCGCGATGAATCGGATCGAAGGTTCCACCGAAGATCCCAACTATCCTCAAACTCCGACCCCATTCAATGCGTCATCATCAAGGCGCATAAGCCGTTTCAAATTACTTGCGTGTATGACCGTCTCCGACGACGATAAATTTTTGTGTCGTCAATCCTTCCAGGCCCACCGGTCCGCGCGCGTGCAGCTTATCAGTGCTGATACCAATCTCGGCGCCAAGGCCGTACTCGAAGCCATCGGCGAACCGTGTCGAGGCGTTGACCATCACCGAACTCGAGTCGACCTCGGCCAGAAAACGACGCGCCTTGGTGATATTCTCGGTGACAATAGCGTCGGTGTGTTGTGACCCATAGCGATGTATGTGATCGATCGCCGCGTCGAGATCAGACACGATCCGGATTGAAAGAATAGGCGCCAGATATTCGGTGCTCCAATCTTCCTCGGTGGCGG
>CALZGZ010000221.1 GCA_945787105.1 uncultured Gammaproteobacteria bacterium | reverse complement strand
GTGACGTCCAGGCCAGCCAACGGATCGTCGCGATGCGCATCGAAGCCTGCGGAGATAAACACGAACTCCGGCCGGAACGCATCCATTGCAGGAACCAATTTGTGTCGAAAGGCATCTATCACTTCCGCATCGCCTGCTCCGGCGGGGAGGGGGATATTGAGAGTGGTGCCGGCACCGTCACCGGCGCCGGTATCGGCCGCGTCGCCGGTGCCCGGGTAGTATGGCCATTGATGGACGCTGAAATAGAACACGGTGGGGTCGTCATAGAAGATATCTTGCGTACCGTTGCCGTGATGCACGTCCCAATCAACAATCAACACGCGTTTGAGCCGGTACTTTGTTTGAACATAGCGGGTCGCGACCGCTATATGGTTGATAAGACAAAATCCCATCGCCCGGTCTGGCAACGCATGGTGGCCTGGGGGCCGTGCCGCGACAAAGGCGTTGTCAATCGTCCCGTCCATTACGAGATCGACAGCGGTAAGCACGCCTCCGGTTGCCAGTTTCGCGACGCGGTAGCTGTCCGCAGAAAGCCCGGTGTCCGCATCGAGATATATCGGCGCCTTTTTTACCGACTGCGCCAGGTGCTTCAGATATTTTTCGGTATGAACCTGACGCAGCCACTGTTCGTCAGCCGGCGCTGGGTCTATGGATAGCGAAGCATCGAGTAAGTCGCGAGCCTTCAAATGCGTCATGATCGCTTCCAGCCGGGCAGGACGTTCCGGGTGGCCCATTCCAGGGTCATGCAGTAGATAATCCGGGTGGTACACGAGTCCTGTTTTTGCGGCGTCGGCCGAGCAGGGTAATGCCAGGAGCAATGCGCACAGGAGTGTTACTACCGCATTCATTACGTATCTCGTTTTCTCTTTTCTGATTTTGCTCTTGCGCCTACTAATCCGAGTCTGCTCATTAGCCGTAACGCGTCGCGCGGCGCGGCTCCTTCCGCGTCATTGTCAAAGTACACATGCACCTCGTGGTTGGTTGTTGACCAGGCGCGTATCTTCTTCGCCCACGAATCGAGCGTTTTCCCGCTGTATCGTGAAGCGTAGGTGCGCGTGTGGCCATGAAGCCGAATATATACCAGGTCGGTTGTGACAACATCCCACAATGGCCAATCTGCGGCGTCCGATTGGCAGGCGGCGACGCGGCGATGCTTTAGACAATCGGCAACCTCGTTATCAAACCAGGACGCATGTCGAAATTCGATTGCGTGCCGCGCTTCGGACCAATGACTCAATGCATCGAGGAAGCTCTGAAGGCGTGCTGTGTTCTTCTTGAAGTTACCGGGCAATTGCCACAACACCGCGGTAAGCTTATTACCAAGGGCTTGGGCGCGGTTGCGCTCTTTACGAACAGCAGGCAGTGGGTCGTTGAGCTTCTTGTTGTGGGTCAAGTAACGGTTGGCCTTGATTGCAAAGCGGAAGTTATCCGGGGTCACATCCGCCCAGTGCTTGAGCGTCTTTTGGTCTAGCAGCCGATAAAAGCTTGCGTTGACCTCTATACCGGTAAATTGCTCGGCGCATAACTGCAGCCATTGCTGCCTGCTGACACCAACGTAGAAACTATCGCTCCAATGGACATAGTGCCAACCACTGGTTCCGATAAAGATCGATCCCACGGTGATGTCCCTGCGGCCTTTGTACAATTTAGGTTGTTATCGTATGCAAACGTGAACCCATGCCTGGCAACGCGATGCAGCGGCATTTATTGTCCTCGGGCGAGCAAAATCGCGGGCTAAACATCGGGATACAATCGATCCTAGCCAACGATATGATGTTTGCCAATCAAGTAGACGGTACTCGCCCGGGGCCCTTTCTCTCCCTGTTCCTCAGCAAATCGAACCTCATCGCTGAGTTTTAAGTCATCGAAATCGGCGTTAACGACACTGTTGCGGTGGAAGTAGATCTGCCGTCCATTCGAAGTCGTGATAATCCCGTAATCGTCTTTGGTCATCAGCTGTGTTACGCGGCCATGTGGCGCCATATCATGGGCTTTGACGTTGCCCCTTTTGATATTATTGTAGTCCTGCAGCTGGCGGCGCATCGCGTTGAACGCATCGCGTATGGATACGTAAATGTCTTCATGCGCATGGTGTTCGTCCGGTTCGCGCGTCACCACGATTTCCTTACCTGGGACGGTTACATCGATACGCACTTGGTACAGGTTGCCTTTGTGTTTGTGTTTGTGCGCCGGCTCGATCACTACGCGGCAACTCAAGACCTGATTGCAAAATTTATCGAGTTCCTGAGCCCGTTTTTGAATCTTGGCCTCTATCGCATCGGAGTGACCCATGCGGCGAAATAAGATTTGTAACGGCGATTGCACAGCAAACCTCCTCTATTCCAGGTTCACAAGATGATCGATAAAAAAGTTTTATTGATATTGTTGTCCCTGGCAGCCTCTAGTCAGTATCACTACTGGAAAGATTGACGATAGCGGGCGAGACCAATTGAGCATACTCCTTGTAAGAGAGGCGGATCAATTCGGTATGCGAGCCTGCGTTGAACGCAATACTCTCGTCTTCTGCTAATGTCGGTGAGACAAAAACTTCCATGCCGTAGAGATTTCCAAACGGCGGCATCGCGCCGACCTCGCACCCTGGAAACATATCCTCGAATTCCTGTTCTGTCGCCAGCTCGACATTTGCCGCCCCCGTTGCTTTCTGCAGCAGATCGAGATCGACACGCTGAGAGGTAGGTAGCACGGCCATCGCCATTTTTCCATCTATCTTAACCATCACCGTTTTGGCCATCTCCATGACCGGAATGTGAGCGGATTCTGCAGTATGTTGGGCGGTATAGGTGGTTGAGTGAGTTAGGGTTTCATAATGAACGCTATTAGCGTCAAGAAATTCCTTCAGTTTTTTAACTGGCATAAGATCACCCTCCGATGTTAATGCTGGAGTTTTTATGTTCATCAAAATAGCCGCAAGTATCGATGATCTGGGTCAATATTGGCTTGAGTAGTCGTTGCTGACTTTGGCGCACCCGTCCCGTAACGGCAGCGATGGGTGGCGGACAAATCCGCAATACTCGAGATAATCTCCATCCATCGGCCTGAAACCGCGGCCAGTCCGCCGAAACTTGTGACGGGATCAAAAGCGACTAATTACAGGGTCAGCGAAAAACTACCTATGAGAGTTAAGACTTATGACTGGAATCAAGAAACCAAGGCATCGGGTCTACATTGCCGGAAAGTTGACGGCGGGTGTTTCCTCGATTGGCGGCAACGTTTTCATTTGGCATCGCTCCTTGAACGCGCCAAGGTCTATCACTCGCTGTGAAAGCGTCGACTCATATGCTGCCGCCAAACAGGCCCTGCAAGATTTTTCGTTGCAAAACAAGGGTGAATTCAGCACCGAAAGTCCTCGATAGTGGCGGGCGGTACTGCTGAGGTTGCATCCTAAGAAGTCAGCCATAACCGGCCAGAGCACGGAACAGTTACGTTGTGCCGCAGCCACCCAACGGCTTCAGTTAGCGGGTAAGGTTTATCCAAGTCACCGGGCGCACAGTAACGACACCGGTATGAGCTATAGTCAAATCTGGTATATGACCGGAAATCAAGCGGCGACCTGGTCGGGTTGTACAACGTCTTCTCCGTTGACGAATGTAACGCCTTCAATGACCTTTGCCAAGTAAGCGAAGCCACGTAGCTTTCGCCAATTGTTCTCGGCACACTGACCGAGCTTGAACATCATGTGCAGCAGACTGTCACGCGTTACGCAGCCTTTGGTTCGTGCAGTGCGATGGCGAATCGTGGCGAACGTCGATTCTATCGGATTCGTGATGCGCAGATGCTGCCAGCTCGAGGACATTTTCGACTCCCCTCACAGCCTGATTTTTACGTTTCGATCAGATAACAGGTTCTTTATACTTAACCATACTTGCTGAACTATTAAGGAGATACGGAATGCAGAAAGATTTAACAGAGCAGGAACTAAGAAATGAAATTCAAAGACTTGCACCTTTCCATCACCGTGTGGAGCTTCCTTATGAGTTAAGTACGTATGTTCCAGAATTATCTCGTCGTAAGATAGAGTTCACCCGAGTTACTAACCTCGTTGAACATGCTTTCCCATTATTAGTTGACGTTTGCGGAGGATCCCTAAAGGGGCGACGTGTTTTAGACGTTGCATGCAACTGTGGTGGTTTTTCCGTTGAAGCCGCAAAACTTGGAGCTGAATATGTTCTTGGTATCGATGTAGTAGATCATTACATTGAACAAGCCAATTTCATTAAACGTGCTTTAAAATTAGATCAGATTGAGTTTCAAAGAATGAACATTGAAGACCTCGATACCTCAACTGTTGGTGAGTTTGATATAACATTCTGCTTTGGTATTCTCTATCATCTGGAAAATCCCGTATTGTCAATGAAACGCATTGCATCTGTGACTAAAAACATTATGCTCTTAGATACAAATGTAATACCTACACCTCTTATTCGAAAGTCGCTCTGGTCAATGAATATGCCACCCGTTTCCAGCGGTCTGGAATCGAAATATGTTACTGCCTGCCTTTGGCGTAGCCAAAAAAGCGTGGTTCGATTTGTACCAAATGAAACGGCTGTTGTTGAACTGTTAAAATTCTTGGGTTTTGCAAAAGTGAAAAAACTAAAGCCCAAATTGGGAATCCTAGAGAAAAGATATCATAAAAGAACTCGAGCAACATATCTTGCGCTCCGGTCATAGAATAAAGGGTCCGTACCGGAGATATGGGTAACACTTTATACCGATGACATAGGTAACACTTTAGGCGCGAAGGAGTTTTATATGGGTATCCAACGAAGCGAATAAACGTATCCGCGGGCTTTGAAATGTAAGAGTTGGCAATACAGAGGGGACAGCACGGATCTAACCCGACCGGCGTTGCCAATCTTGGAGAAACAAGCGCAAATCAGCGACTAACAATGAGTCGAAGCGAAGTGGGATCGGATCTTCGAATAAAAACAAACAAAATGATACGGACTCTGGAGGCGGTCCGTCTTAGCCACAATATCGGTGAGTAAGAAAGTTAGGTGATGTAGGTCACTGTAACGACTGCGACGACACCCACGAGCAAGGTCAGCATGACATAGTTAAACTTTCTTTTTTCTTTCATCGCGATTTTCATAGATAGTTCCTCTAAAAAAATATCCGGTAAATGAGCTCTCGCCGTTGGCCACAGACCCTCCATTAAATGTAGACACCAGTAGTACAGAATTTAAGGCACGATTCGTTAAAACGTCCGTTCCACATATTTGGAAAGGCGGCGTAAATAGTTAACGGCGCGGTTAAAAAAAGTTCAGGCTGGACCCGGGTTGTTACGCAGCGTAATTATTCACGGTGGTTTAGGAATCCACCCTCTGGCCGCCAGGCCTCGATGAGTCGCTGCGCTGCGTCAATTTGAACACCGGTCATGCGCTCGGCGAGAGTATTTCGATACGCGCTGGCTTGCTCGATCGTGCCGTGTCTTGCCGCCAGGCTGAACCATTTGTATGCCTGCACGTAATCCTTGGGAACACCTTGTCCATTGGCATACACGACAGCGAGATTGTGCTGCGCATGCGGATGACCTTGTTCCGCTGCCCGGCGGTACCAAATAAAGGCCTTGTTGTGGTCTCGGGGGACGCCTTGGCCGGCGGCGTACATGATGCCCAAGTTGTACTGGGCCTCGGCGAGGTTTTGTTCTGCCGCCTTGCGATACCAGATAAAGGCCTTCTCGTCATCCCGTGGAATGCCTTTGTCACCGTCGTACATGACGCCCAGATTGTACTGTGCTTTGGCATAACCCTGTTCTGCTGCCTTGCGATACCAGGTAAAAGCGTCTTGGTAGTTGCGAAATACACCATGTCCATGTTCGTGCATCACGCCGAGATTGTGCTGTGCGCTGGGGGAACCCCGCTCGGCCAGTCGCTGGAAGATGGGAAGCGCGCTCTGATAGTTGCCGGCCCGCGTTGCCATTAAGGCGCGCCGCAACTCCGCTTCGTTTTCTTTATCACCATCAGCCCACGCCCAGGGTGCAACGGCTATTACACTCACAAAAAACAAGGTCTTGCGGTGGATAGTAAACATAGCGCGTTTCGGGCCTCAGTTTACGCCAAAATTCACGTAAACTGTAAGCCGATATGGGTCGCGCTTCGGTTCAAGATACCAAATCGAAAAAATATGGGCATCTTACGCTTTGGCGCGGGAGCGGTATGTAACTGTGCGGTGGCAATAATTCTCGCATTCGTCGGGATTTTCGGGTCTCAGATATCATTATCTAGGTTTTAGTGAAAACATGGACCGCGGTTTATTTAAATTCATCCTGGCTAACAGCGCGCGGCAACAGATTGCCATTCTAGCCCTGACCGCGTTATCACTTCCATTCTATTATGCGGCACTGGATTTCCCGCGACAGATCATCAACAAGGGCCTTGGCGTGGAAACCGAGCGCTTTCCGGCCAGCCTGAAGGTCTGGGGTTATGAACTCATTCATCTCGAGCAGTTTCCTCTTTTGGTCGCGCTTTGCGTTGCGTTCCTGACGGCGGTGGCCGTCAACGGTTGGCTGAAATATATAGTGAATCTCAAACGGGCCCGATTGGGGGAACTGTTGCTGCGGCGGCTTCGCTTAAGTCTATGTAGCCAGGCACTGCGTTTTCCGTTGAGTCACTTTCGCAAGATATCACCGGCCGAGCTGGTATCGATGATTACCTCAGAAGTTGAGTCTTTGGGTGGCTTTATCGGTGATGCGATTTCGGTACCGGCACTGCAGTTCGGTCTTTTAATTACCGCGTTTCTTTTTATTTTCACCCAAGACATTTTTTTAGGCCTGGCGGCCATTGCTTTGCTGCCAGTGCAGATTGCGGTGGTACCCAGAATCCAGCGCCAGGTGAACAAGCTTTCTAAAAAACGGGTGCGAGAGGTTAGGAGACTTTCGCAGCGGTTCAGCGAAAGTGTTTCTTTGGCAAATCATCTCCAAACGAATGCTACGGTCTCGCACGAACTTGATATTTTGAATCATCGCCTGGGACGGATCCTGGAGATACGCTATCAAATTTTTCGAAAAAAGTTCTTTGTGAAGTTCTTTATCAATTTCCTCGCCCAACTCACGCCATTTTTCCTGTTTCTGATTGGAGGGTATTTTGTGATTCGCGATGAGCTGACGGTCGGCGCGCTGGTGGCAGTCGTCGTTGCCTACAAAGATGTACCAGCTCCGTGGAAAGAGCTTTTGGATTACTACCAGGACCAGCAAGACGCGCGGGTCAGATACGAGCAGGTCACATCGCGGTTTAAGCCGGCGGGGATAGTGTCCATGAAGAGTTTCGATAAGGAAGGTATGGAAACAGACGGTGGACGGGAGATTCACGCAATGGGTGTAAGCGCATTGGAAAACGATGACCTGATTTTATCCGATGTGTCGTTTCCCCTGGCGGATAATGAACATGTCATGGTAGTCGGCGCGGATTATCGAGCGGGACAAGCCTTAGCGCGATTGTTAATTGGTTTGCAAGAGCCGCACGAAGGCAGCCTACTGATAGACGGTGTTCCCAGTGTTGAAATTTCGCGATCACGAATAGCACGTGTATTTACCTATATTGACAGCGATCCCCGGTTCTTTACGGGCACGATACTACAGAATCTTGGCTACGGTCTGCCAGACACCTCAGCGAGCGGATGGCGTGAGGAGGCGGTGGACGTTTTACACACATGCGGACTCGGTCAAGAATTGATTGATTTCGGTCTTGATGCAAGAATTGATTTGTCTCATGACCCGAAACTCCAGGAAATGATAGTGAGTGTCCGCGCCCAACTTCATCAACGGTTGGACGAATTGGAGGGGGGGCGTCTGTTTAGACCGTTTCGGGTTGACAAGTACAACGAACACGCAACAGTTTTGGAAAACCTGCTATTCGGCAGTCTTGACAAGGATCTGATCGATATCGACCAATTGATCGGCGCCCGCTGGTTTCGCAGAATGTTGCGGAAATTCGAACTCGATGAATCTTTAGAACAGCTGGGCTTGGCGGCTATGAAGGCGTTGGTGGCGAGTCCAATTACAGAGCCAGGTCGCGCGCGGATGCCAATCGAAATTATTGAACTGCTCAACGACAGGACCTCCGAACTGCAAGCAATCGTGTCGACAGTTGGGAGTGGAAGTCCCTCCTCGTTACTCAAATCCCAACGCCGGTTACTGCTAAACCTGGCGCTTGAGATTGTTATTGATCGTATCGAGTTTCCTTTTCCCACCGACAATTTGAAAACCAAGATCATCGCATCACGGAAAGCAATACAAGATACTATGCAGCCGTCGGTACGACAGGCAGTGATTTTCTTCGATACCAACGCCTATAACCCGGCAATGACGCTGCGAGACAATTTTCTATTTGGGCGGCCGAATATGGATTACCAAAAGGCAGCTTACCGCGTTGTTTCGGCGTTGGAAGAAGCCATCGAATCATCTGGGCTTCACGACAATGTTGTTAATGCAGCGCTCGATTATCATCTCGGTGTTGCCGGATCCAATCTTTCCCGCGAACAATCGCAAAAACTCGGGCTAGCGCGAGCCCTACTCACCCGGGCGAAAATCGTGATTGCGTGTTACGCCACATCCGCTATTTCAATAGAAGGCGAGCGCATGATTGTGAAGGCGCTAACCGCTTCCGCCGGCGGGCGGGGTTTGCTGTGGATAACAGATCGAGCCGATTTAGCTCAACATTTTGATCGTGTGTTGGTTTTCGCCGGGGGTTCGCTTAAGGAACAGGGGAACGTGAATGAACTACAACGGGAAGGAACCCTGTTTAGCCGTCTGGCTGCTGACTCATAATGCTTGGCTGGAAATCGGCGGTGTTGATCCGAAGTTTTCGGGTTTGTTAATTGAGCCCCGGAAACAACTGTTTCATACCATTCGCCATGATTTCGACAGCGATGGCTGCGAGGATAAGGCCGAACAGGCGATTGATGATATTCAGTCCAATCGTACCCAACACGCTTGAGATACGAGACGCCAGTCGCAGAACCACCCAAAGGATTGCGCTTACGAGCAGGATACAACCTATTACCAGCAACCAATGATACTCCGCATCGGAACGGTGCATCGCGATGATGACTGTACTGATTGCACCCGGTCCTGCCAACAGCGGGATGGCGAGCGGAACTATCGCGATGGAGGATTTTGACAACGCCTCGTGTGATTCCGTCGGCGTGGTGCGCACGAGATCCGGTTGACCGCGAAGCAGTGACAGTGACATCAACAACAGAACAATACCCCCACCAACCCGGAAAGACGCAAGACTAGTTCCCATCCATCGTAGTAGGGTCTCTCCCGCTACCGCTGAAATAACCAGTACCAGCGCGACAGTGAATGCGGTTATCGAACCGACTCGCGTCCGCTCATGCGTGGAATATTCTTTTGTGAATGCCAAAAAAATAGGAATTGCCGCAAACGGATCGAGGATGACCAGCAAAGCGGTGATGAGTCGTGTGTACTCGGTCCAGGGCTCCATGCTATGGATACACCGGGTAATCGATCATGATGTCACACCGGCGAGATCGGGCGACTGAACACGCGTTGGAGCGAAATGCATAGCCGTAGCTAGGTGTTGAGTGAAGCGCAACTGCAGGCGTTCGAGACCGAACCAGCGCCGGGGCGCCTCGGCGCAATATACGGGCGAGTCACCATTCTTGCAGTTCTCTTGGGGTAATTAGATTGTCATTGTCTTGATCAACCCTCTCAAAATCTGCAAAACGAAAGCGGATATATTCTTTTACATTAAGTTTTTTGTTCTTATTCTTGTCCGCTTCCTGGAACACCTTGTCATTAACGTCGCCCAGTTCCTGTATTGAGAGGCGTTGATCGCCGTCTTTATCCGTGGAATGAAAAATCTCAATAATTCTATTCTCAAATTCTTGGCGGTCGATCCTGCCGTCGTTGCTGGTGTCAGTTTTCTCCATCAAGACGGGAGGTAGCCCTGTCGCCATTTCGTCTTTCATCTCAGCTAGCGCGGTGTTTGATGCAAGCATTATGATGAGCGGTAGCACTCGGGTAATGGTCATGGAATTGTCCTTAGGTCAAGAATAATAAAGTAGAGGTCTAGCACTTCACCGCGTTTACGATCCTGCATTCATGGTCGTGTTTCCTTCTCCTGATTGGAACCTGACACTATTTTTACCGGAAAAGCTTCGGTGACGCTTCCTGGGTAAAGGACCCGGTGAGGAAACGGAATTTCAATGCCCAATTTGTCGAAGGTGTGTTTGATCTCGATCTGAATGCTGTTCTTTAGGTCGAGAAGATTCTCTCGTTTTGTCCAGATCGAGAACTGCAGGTCAATCGCGGAATCGCCAAATCCCTGGAAGATCAACAGCGGTTTTGGTTCGTCGAGACACAATGGATTCTTGTCAGCAAGGTCAAATAACGCCTCCCGGACTCGCGCAATATCCTCCTTGTAAGCTACTCCGATCTGCAGGTCGATGCGGCGAATGGGGAATTTGGACATCGTGGTCACGCTGGCTTTGATGACCGTCTCATTGGGAATCCGAACATAGAGGTTGTCGAAGGTGCGAAGTTTCACCGAAAGCAGGTCTATGGATAGGACTTCTCCAGTTATGTCGTTGATTATCACGATATCGCCCACCGAAAACGGGCGTTCTCCGAGTAGAAACAGCCCACTAATGATATTTGAGGCGGAGGTTTGTGAGGCAAAGCCAATGGCAACCGTAAAGATACCGGCGGCGCCCAACAGGACCGTCAATTTAAAACCCAGTTCGCGCAATGCGGACACCAAAAACAGAATCAGGATCATATAAAAAACGATACGCTTAATGAGAATGAGTTGGTGTTTACTGAGGTGGTCACGGAGCAAGCGATTGAAGGCGGCAGCAGAGAATTTCGCGAGCAGAAAGCCAGCGGCAATGAGCAACACCGCTTTTACCACCGGCATGGCTCGTCCCGATGCCCATATGTCAGCAAGACTGGTCAACCACTCATTCATGGTGTCGTTGTTCAGCTAAAGATCGCATGCAGCGCGCGCCGTACCACATGACTTTCGGCCCGGTCTCGCGGTTTGGCAACCAGTTTCGCGGCGTTGGCGTGTCGCGGGGTCCCGCGCTCAATGTGTAGCTCTGCGGGAGCCTTTTCCTCCCCGGTCACAACGGTCACATCGCTGGTCCATAGCATGCCTTCCGCATCGGTGTATAAGGTCAGATGGCGTACTGGAAGATTGAGCCGCTCCAGCAGCATGATTTGTTCTGCTTTGTTGTGAATATCGATACTGGTCACCGCGCGGTGAGCACGGTGCTGTATCTCCTCCAGACTGAGGCGCGCCCGGGTGCGCACCGCGTAACACAATTCGCCTTCCCATGTCGACGGTCCAAACCAGGTATCGGAAGGGCGTTGATGCGGTATATCAAAAAGGACAACGTCTGGTTTTGTCGTGCTGACCACAATCCATATTGGAGAACTCACGAATATTGTGACCTTTGCGCCGGGCGATAAATGGACCGCAGTAACCGGCCTGCTTACCACTGGACGGTCGGCCAGCGCGGGTTGTAGTCCTAAGTTGGAAGCAGTATTTTGGAACAAATGGCGCCGCACCGTTGCATCGCCGTCAAGGCGGCTGCCGGGTAAATCCACGGACCACCCATTCTGCTCCTCCTCGTGGAGCGCTCGTTCCAGGTGTTGGATCTGCCATTCGGTCTTGAGTCTGGTGATGGCCAGCGATGATGCCCCCACCTGCCAGTTACCGGTTTGATTCAAGGCAAATTGGTATTGCCCCCACCAACGGTCATGTGTTGTCTTTGGCTGTTGCTTGGAGACCATCGAATCTGCTCGTTTACTTGTAGTTAAACCGCTGTGTGATCGCGATATCGTGGGCGAGAAAAGAGTATATCCCGGACAAGGAACTAACGTGAAACAACGGGTTTTCCCGTCCTGTCAATCAATACATGCGTACGCAAATAAATCTGGGACTCTTGTAACATAAGAATTAAGGATATCATTTATGCTATGCATTTTTTTATCTGGCGCGGCAAGTGAGACCGCAGTCGAAAGCAGGTTGGCCGCATCGCAACTGAAACCGCGAACCATGGGCAATTGCTTACACCGTCCACGTTTTAAAAACCCCCCCCGAGTCGGCTAAGAATACTTTTCACTCTCCATTGGCCGGTCTGGTCATTTGCTGATCGCGGCGTCGCCGATCCTAAAAGGTCAGCCCAGATTAGACCGGCCATCGGGCCATACTATGTGATAGGGTACACTGCAGAGTGCTATCGAGTTCTGGCTCTTTGTTCCTGTGTTCGTGCGGAGGGTCCACGATGGACGGGTTAGCCTAGGGTCACGAGCAATAATGACGTGATGGATGGCGAGGAGAGGATCATGGCGGTAAACTCATTCATCTGGCTGGGCATTCTGCTCTGCGTTAGCCAGTCGGCGATGTTCTCGGGACTCAACCTCGCCATGTTCGGCGTCAGTCGACTGCGGCTCGAAGTGGAAGTCGCGTCTGGTAACCAGGCTGCGGTTCGCGTTCTGGAGATGCGTCGAGACTCCAACTTCCTACTGACGACCATCTTGTGGGGCAACGTCGGCATCAACGTACTGCTCACGCTGCTCTCCAACTCGGTGCTCGCTGGGGTGGCGGCATTTCTGTTTTCCACCGTGGTCATCACCCTCTTAGGAGAGATCGCGCCCCAAGCCTATTTCTCCCGGAATGCCCTTCGCATGGGAGCTGCGCTGGCTCCCGTGCTGCGCTTTTATCAGTTCGCGCTTTACCCAGTAGCGAAGCCCACCGCGAAAGTGCTGGACTTGTGGCTTGGGGAGGAAAGCATTCAGTATTTCCGGGAACACCAGCTGCGCCAACTCATCCGCGAGCACGTAGAGGCGAGTGAGAGCGACATAGACAAGCTCGAGGGGCTCGGGGCCTTGAACTTCCTGGCCCTAGACGACCTACTGGTGACCGAGGAGGGTGAGCCGGTCGACCCGAAGAGCATTATCGCGCTGCCGGTCGCGGATGGACGCCCCGTTTTTCCGGCTTTCGAGCGCAGCGCCCAGGACGTTTTTCTGAATCAGGTGCACGTGTCGGGGAAGAAATGGGTCATCATTACGGACGCCGAGGAAGCGCCGCAGCTTGTGCTGGACTCGGACGCCTTTATTCGGGACTGCCTGTTCGAGAAACCGGAGATCAATCCGTATCGCTATTGTCATCGACCGATCGTGGTGCAGGACTCGTCCGTTCTATTTGGCAACGTGCTTCGCCGTCTCCAGGTATTTCCCCGATCCGCCTCAGACGATGTTATCGAACAGGACATAATTCTGGTTTGGGCGAGCGAGCGGAGGATCATCACTGGATCGGATATCGTCGGTAGGCTCTTGCGGGGCATCGTTACCCGCTCGCCACGGGAAACGCTCGCCGTGCCCAGGCAGCCAAGCAGTGGAGCTGCCGAGGCCGGCGCTGCTTAGTGCATTGTGTCCACTGGCACCCACAACTATCTTGCAAAGGCAATTTTGAGATAGCGCCTGGTTAGGCGTCCGTTGGAGATGAAAGTGTTAATCGCGAAGATCAAAAAGATATTTGATACATCCGTAGACATTGTGTTCGGCATCATTCTTGTATTCATCATCCTTGGCATTGCCATCGGAGCAATTCAGCTTTTTTGGTCAGTATGGACATTATTTCGATTTGAGGGAATCACCGGGCATTACATCGAGCTTATTGCGGATGTGTTAACGCTATATGTGTTAGTCGAGCTATCCCGCTCGCTAGTCGAGTATTTCAGCACCCACAAGCTGCGGCTGACTTTTATTGTTGATGCGGCAATCGTCTTCGTGATCCGCGAGATACTGATTGCCCTGTTCAAGCATGAACTCGCTCCTGAGATGCTCTATGCATTTTCGGTATTTTTGCTCGTACTTGGCGCTTTGCGCACAAGTGCTGTTGTCATGTACCAACGAGAAAAAAAGATATCAAATTGAAAGGCTACGGGAGTACGCGCTTTGCAATTGTCGTCACCATTGCAAAGCATGTAGGTGCATATATCTAGCTAAGCGAATACTAAGCTGAACATTGAGGCCAACGGCTTTTCTATATAAAAGCAACCCACGCCATATAGCCAATGAATACCGATAGAAGTAACACGCCTTCCGCGCGTGTGATCCTAAGGGTGCCGGTATAAACCAGTAGAATCAACAGGACAGTGAGCCCGGTGGCAATGATGAGGGACACGGGACCACGATCCGGTACATCGATAGGCGCGACAGTTGTAGCAACGCCAAGCACAAAAAGAATATTAAAAATATTCGAACCGACCAAGTTGCCAACCGCGAGATCGTCCTCGCCCTTGCGCGCCGCAAGTAAAGAGGTGGCAAGTTCTGGAATTGTCGTTCCGATCGCGACAACGGTTAAACCGATAGCCGCTGGTGTCATTCCCAGACGCTGGGCAATTCCAACCGCAGCTTCAACCAGCAGATGGCCTCCTATCCCGAGTCCAGCCAGCCCGGCGACGACGAGCCCTACCGGAATCGACATAGCTTTGACCCGCAGCTTCCAGCCCACTGCACGTGCTTCTGCCACAAACATATCGCGTCCGGTTTGACGCAGCGTCATCACGGTGTAGTAGAGAAATACGCCAAATAGTAGACACAATATCAATCCATCGCCACGTGCTAGACGGTTTGTACTGCCGTCCAGATATTGGTCCAGTGACAACACCAATGCTGCGGTGGTGGCAAGCAGCAGCATGGGTATTTCGCGAGTGATGATAGTGGGATGAACGCTCAATGGGCGGATGGTCGCCGTTAGTCCCAGTATGAAGGCAATGTTGATAACGTTGGCGCCGACGACATTACCGAAGGCAACGCCTCCGGCACCGGTGGCGGCACCTGTAACCGCAACCACAAATTCCGGGGCACTGGTCCCAAAGGCAACGACGGTCAAACCCACCACCACGGCGGGAACACCGAGGCTCCGGGCAATGGCCGCACCGCCGCGCACCAACGCTTCTCCCCCACCGAGCAGAAGCATCAAGCCGCCTAAAAACTGCACTGCAAGCCAGGTCATTGATTCGTTGTGTACACGCAGATAGCAAACACCGCTGAGGCCATCGTATTATGCCCTCGCAAAACGCCTTTATGTTAGCAAAAGGCTCGCAGTCACAGGACTCACGATTAGCGCAAACAAGGCTGGAAGTGACAGTATCGGTATACCGCATCTGGCACGTCGTGGGCACACGTTTCATGACCGGATCTAGCCCGCATATTGCACCAGTCGGCCACCGGCCTTGAGGTAACTGATTGAAAGACTGTTTGTGTATATTGAATCTAGAACACTTGGCCCGGGTACGTTTTGTATACGGCCGGTGTCCTATCCGGGCTCTGGCTGGTCCAGGCACACCTGCACTTGGACTTCACTCAAGCCCTAGCTACGGCTATGACTTTCGCTCCAGTCCGACGCTTGTCCTCGCGCAGCAGGGGGTTCAGCCGCCCCTGTCCTGAGCCAGCTTCCCGGATACTGGTGCAATATGCGGGCTGGCGCTCATGATACGCAAGGTTGCGGGTCAATCCGTTTGCACTTCCGGCAATTGGCGGGCCAACAGTGCCCCGAGCATAGCCAGAGTGGACAGCACGAGTATCACTCCGAGCGTGCTCCACGCGGACGCTACGAAGCCAATCACACCGGTAGCGAGCAGAGTCACACCGATCACCGTATTACTGACGGCGACATAGTCCGTGCGCCGATTGCCCCTAGCGAGGTCAACAACGTAGGTGTTACGGCCAAGTCGAACACCACTATGGGCAATCGATAACAAAAAAACAACAACGGATAAAGCCAGATACTTCTCCCTGCTTGCGGCCACAGCGTCAGCAACAAGAACGTAATAAATCCTAGGCATCCCGTTACTGCTGCTGCTGCGATCATCACCTGCCGCGCAGATCTATCAGCAAAACGACCCCAGAAAGGCGCACTGACAAAGGCGGCACAACCGTCAACAATGACAAACAAGCCCAGCAAGAATGAGACATAACCGATGTTTTTTTGCGCCAATGCGACGTAATAGGGCGCGGTCAATGCTGAACACAGCAACAGTGCGCGCACAATCACAAATAAGCGGAATCGTCTATCGCGATGCAGAAGGGCGAGTCGCATCCACGCCTCCTTGATCGCATTAGCGCCGCCCTCAGTTGCGCCACGATACTCGGTAACACTTGCATATAACACGCTCGCGACAAGCCAGCACACGGACGCCGTAAAAAATAGATATATATAAGTGGTCACCGATTCCACGCTGTTGTTGAACAGGAGCAAGGCCCCCGCTGACACTGCGATACCGCCGGCAAGGCTGGCGCTGATTCCGTTGAATTGACCGCGCCGGGTCTTGGGTATGGTTTTACCGAATACGTCTTTGGAGGCTACTGAACACAGTCCGCACGCGAGTGAAAACACAACCAATAAACCGATGAGAACCCAACCCGCCGTTGCACCGCGAAGAGCCAGAGCACTCCAGGCCATGCACAACACCGCCAGGCTCTGTATGATGCTGCCGCTCACCCAGACTCACTTGCGCACAGACATACGGCGAACGAAACTCGCGAGAATGAGCTGTGGTATGAGTGAGCCGGACTCGCGAATGGGTACCAGAAACCCGAGCAAATAAACCGGCGCATTTAGCGATGTGATCAACCACGCGAGGACGGTTTTCGGGTTTACCAATGTGTCCCCTAGTTTGGTCATGAGCTGCGTGCTCAGGATTAATAAGAAATTTCTCGGCACTACCCGACAGGCCTACTCAGAGATATCTTTACAAACTCGCGAATCCTCTTCGTCAACGAGTTTTTCATAGATATCCTGAGTGAGGTTTGAATTCAAAGCGATTTAGTGCAGAAGTGACGGTGGCAGTTATCGATATCGTTTTTTAATTGTAATTGGATCTTGTGCTACCACATCATGGCGACCGAGAAAAGAGTCCAATCGTGTGATCCACACCTGCATGACACCGGAACACCTATGGCTACATAATGTGAAAATTAAGGTTATCATTTACGTAGTCGATGCCATTGCGCGTCTCGCGCCGTACATGAGATTTCATTCGGGGGCATAGTGGGTAACGATAGTCGGCGTGCCAAAAGACTTTCTCTACGTACGTTGAGTCGTATCGTCGCGGAAGCGAACGCTGCTAAGGATCTGGACGAGATGCTTCGCGTCATGGTTGAGCATATTCACCAAGCCATGAACGTGGATGTATGTTCCATTTATCTCACTGACGAACAAACTGGCCGTCATACGTTAAGTGCTACGGTGGGACTGCGCAAAGAAGCGGTGGACCGGCTGGTATTGGGCCCGAAAGAGGGTCTGATCGGGCTGGTGGCATCGCAGATGCAGCCGCTGAACATCGGCGATTGCTCACACCATCCACGTTTCAAATATATCCCCTTAGTCGGCGAAGAAGACTTTAACGCCTTTTTGGGCGTTCCGATCATTTTTCAGGGCGCGCTACTGGGCGTGTTAGTCGTGCAGCATAGGCAGTCGCGTCGATTTACCGAGCAGGATGTCTCCTTTGCCGTGACTTTGGCGACCCAGTTGGCAAGCCACATCGCGTTCGCGAAATTAACAAAAACTGTCGTTGCACCAGTGGCTGGAGAGAGCGAAGGGCAGTGGCTCGATGGGCTTGCGGCGGCGCCCGGTATCGGCATTGGCACGGCGGTGGTTTTATATGAACTGACCGCGATGCACACGATCCCCGACCGCGTCGTCACCGACACCGAGGCAGAAAAACTCGCGTTTGTGCGAGCCGTGGCAGCAGTAGAACAAGACCTGCGAGAACTTTCCGCGTCTCACGAGGGGCATCCGCCGCAACAGCGTGAATTATTAGAGGCATATTCGATGATACTGACGAGCAACGAGCTCGTTGATGCAGTTTTGCAGAGCATCGATAACGGTACCTGGGCGCCGGCTGCGTTAAGAACTGCGGTCGAGGAGCTCGCATGCAAATTCGACATCATGGAGGACCCGTATCTGTGTGAGCGAGGCCGGGATATCAGGGACCTCGGCCGCCGGGTCATGGACAAACTTCTAGAAATTGAAGGTGGTGATGTCACGTATCCCCAGAACACAATCCTGGTGGGAACGGACCTAAGCGCCATTGATCTGATCAAGGTGCCCACCGATCGGTTACGCGGCGCGATATCGGAGCGGGGGTCGGCTTTTTCACATCTGGCGATCGTTGCAAGAACATTGGGCATACCAGCGGTAACCGGCTTGGGGGATCTACCGCTCATGCAGCTTGACCGCAGGGAGATCATCGCCGACGGTTACCGGGGCCGTTTATATGTGAACCCTAATGCAACGGTGCGTAGAGAGTTTAGAAGACTTGCTCGCGAAGAGCAGGAGCTCAATGATTTTCTAGAAGCGTTCCGGGACAAACAGGCGATTACGCCGGATGGCGAACGGGTGACGGTGTTGGTCAACGCGGGATTAGCTGAGGATTTGCCTGTTGCGCTCAACGCAGGCGCGGAGGGCGTCGGTCTCTACAGGACCGAATTGTTGTTCATGACCCAAGACCGTTTCCCCACGGAAGATCAGCAGGTCGTGCTGTACCGGCGGGTGCTGGAAGCGTTCCATCCTCGCCCGGTGACGTTCCGGACGCTGGATATCGGCGGGGACAAACCATTGCCTTACTTTCCCGTCTGTGAAACCAATCCGTTTCTGGGTTGGCGAGGTATCCGCATATGTTTGGACCATCCTGAAATATTCGAGATGCAGCTAAGCGCGCTGTTGCGCGCGAGCGAGGGATTCGCGAACGCTAGGCTTCTGATACCCATGGTCAGTGGTAGCGCCGAGTTGTATCGGGCATTAACTCATGTGGACAAGGTGTATCATGCGCTCCTGGCCGAGGGCCGGCCGCTCGATAAACCCACCGTCGGGGTGATGATCGAGGTGCCCTCCGCGGTATATCAAGCCGAATTATTCGCCAGACACGTCGACTTTTTGTCGATAGGCACTAACGACCTGACGCAATACCTGCTGGCCGTGGATCGCGACAATGAGCGTGTCGCGAAGCTTTTCGATGCGCTTCACCCAGCGGTGTTACAGGCGATGTTTCATGTCATTCGATGCGGCAAACAGCGCCAAATACCGGTAACGATTTGCGGCGAGGTCGCCGGTGATCCGGCGGCCGCGCTGTTGCTTCTGGGAATGGGAGCCGAATACCTGAGCGTCAACGCCGGTGATATCCCTAAGATCAAATGGCTGATAACTAAAATTTCCAGAGCCCATGCGCAAGAGTTGTTGCATCGGGCGTTGGATATGGAGGCACCTGATCCCATTCGCGAGATGTTACGAGGCGAATTAGAACAGGCTGGGTTGGGTGCGCTGATTCGCCCGGGAAAATAAAAGCATTGCTTGATGTCTGATGAACTACTTCGTTGGCGTTGAATTGTTTTTGTATTGTGAAAGGCAGACAATCATCTCTACAGGCAGCTACAAATCTGACTAAACATGAAGCTATTTGAGAAGCGCTACCATCCGCCGGGCACAGGTCCTGGCACGTTGCAGGTCGCAGAGAAGATTCCGGAAGATGCGTATCGCATCCATCTTATCGACTACACTGCGGATTCGTTTCAGGAACACGAAGATGCCACGGCCGAGCAATGTCAGGCGTCCTTGACTCTCGAGACCCGAACCTGGGTGCACGTACAGGGATCGATTACCCCCGGGACGCTTACTCATCTGGGTGAGTCGTTTACGTTGCATGCATTGGCCCTCGAGGACGTGGTCAACATCGGACAGCGGCCGAAAGTGGATCTCCACGAAGACCATCTATTCGTTGTCTTGTCGTTACCCTTATTGCGTGATACTGAGATGGACATCTCTCAAGTGAGCCTGTTTCTAGGTGAAGACTATCTGATCACTTTTTGTAGTGGTGAACGTGATCCCTTCGAGCCACTGCGCAAGCGTCTGCGAAAACAGCAGGGCAAGCTGCGCACCCTGCAGGTTGACTATTTAATGTACGCCGCGTTTGACGTGGTAATCGATGAAGCATATCCCATACTCGAAATGATCGGTAATCGAATTGAAACCCTCGAGGATGCGGTGCTGAGCCAACCGGACCGGGCGGCATTGAACACGATTCACGTCACCAAACGAGAATTACTATTATTGCGTCGAATGTTGTGGCCACACCGAGAAGTCATCAACACAGTGCTTCGTGATGATGAAAAATGGATAGCAGATTCAACCAAGATCTATTTGCGCGATTGTTACGATCATGTGGTGCAGATTATGGATTTGGTGGATAACTATCGGGAAATGGCATCGGGTCTGCTCGAGATCTATCTGTCCAGCATGAGTAATCGCTTGAATGATGTGATGCGCGTATTGACGATCTTTGCCACTATTTTTATCCCCTTATCTTTTCTGGTCGGAGTTTATGGGATGAACTTTAATAGCGAAGCTAGTCCCTGGGCGATGCCGGAATTACAGTGGTACTACGGTTATCCATTGTTGTGGGTGCTAATGCTCGCCGTAGTCGCGACGATGTTGTATTTATTCAAACGGAATAATTGGTTTTGAAGGGAGAGCACTAAGCGCACATCTTAACCACTAAGCTCACGCGCTAGCGAGATGATGATCGCCGCGAACGAAAATCAAACTTGGGCTATTCGAAGAATTCTTGCCTCGTTGTTGATAACCGCTACTCTGATCATCCAGGGAGAGGCCGCGCAGGGAAAGACGGTAACCGGCTGGATAGAGGATGCGTATATTTATCCTGAAGTATTTGTTGTCAGGGCGAAGATAGATACCGGCGCTGAGAACTCTTCATTACATGCGTCGAGAATTACATTTTACAAATATCAAGGTAAACGCTGGCTGCGTTTTCAGCTGGTTAACCGCTATGGTGAGAAGATGTTGATAACTAAACCGGAGATCAGGACGGTACGAATCAAACGTCACCGCGGAGAGATGCAGGAGAGGCCGGTGATAAGACTGGAGATATGTCTATCGGGAATAAAAAAGAATGTCGATGTGAACGTGGTCGATCGCTCTAGTTTCGATTATCAACTTTTGATCGGAAGTTTCTTACAAAACGATTTTCTGGTTGACCCCACAACAACCGACAAGTCCAATGCACGCTGTAAAAAAACGATGACTTGCTCCGATTACGGAAAGAAAGGACGCGACATTGAAATTCATTGACGATGACCGTCGTAAAGCGGCTAAGCTTTATCGGCAATATTGTCAACCAGCGACCATGCGGCTTCATCCTTTTTACCGAAAGCGCTGCGCAGATGCAGGTCGCGTTGCGGAAACGGTATCTCTATGCCGGATTGTTTGAGCTTGGATTCGATTTCCCAAAGATAGGCGGCTTGGACCGCCGACGGCCGCTTCACCGCCTCGGGGATGAGCCAAACGACCAGTTCAAAATTGAGGCTGCTATCACCGAACTCCACGAACCACACTTGCGGTTCCCGGGCCTTGTTTCCCAGCAACGTCCACGGCACCGCCTCCGCCGCTTCCAACACAGCCTTCTTAACCAGGTCTTTGTCCGTGCCGTACGCAACGCCGAACGGGATATGGACCCTTCTGAACACTTCTCTCATCGTCCAGTTGGTCACGCGTCCGTTAACGAATTCCGAGTTGGGTACCAAGATATCGACATTGTCATTGGTGGTGATCAAAGTGCTGCGCATATTGATCTCCTTGACTTCACCGCTCACTCCTGATTCCAGCTCCACGAAATCTTCCGCCTTCAAACTCTTCTCGAATAAGATAATCAACCCCGCGACAAAATTGCTGACCAAATTCTGCAGGCCGAAACCGATGCCGATGCCCAGTGCGCTGGCGATCAAAGCAAACTTCGTAAAATCAACGCCGATCGACGATAGACCCACGACAACTGCCATGGTCAGGATAAAGTAGTGCAGGACCTGGCCGAGGGTGTAAACAGATGCTTGGCTGACTGTCTCGCGGCGTTGCGCTACACGTTGCAGGCCGCGACGAAGCAATTTGGAAACAAACCACGCCACAAACACTATGAATACAAATCGAAGCAAGCCGAGACTCGTGACCGGCGTCTCGCCGACTTCGAACAGACTCGTAGTCAGTATTTTTTTCAATGCCTCCCAGGTTTGTTCGGCCGCCT
>CALZGZ010000220.1 GCA_945787105.1 uncultured Gammaproteobacteria bacterium | reverse complement strand
GCGCGCGGTGTTGATCAACACCGCTTCGGGTTTCATGTTCGCGAGCATCGCCGCGTCGATGAGGCCACGGGTGTTATCGTTGAGCGGGACATGGATGCTGACCACGTCCGCGTGCGTAAACACCGATCTCAATTCCATATTTTGGACACCGTTCCAGGCAGTATCGTCGCCGGCCACGAACGGGTCGTGAGCCGCGATATTCATGCCCAGGGCACGGGCGCGGTCGGCGGTCTGGCGTGCGATTCCGCCGAAGCCCACCAGGCCGAGCGTTTTTCCCTGGAGCTCGCGGCCGATGCAGGGTTGCCGCGGCCACGCCCCGGCAATGACCGCGGCATTGGCCCGATAGCAGCCGCGCAATAGAAACATTGCGGTGGCGATGACATATTCCGCCACTGCGGTATTGTTGGCGCCGGTGGCCGGACAGACCGTGATGCCACGCTGTTCGCATTCCGCGACGTCGATGTTGTCCAGTCCCACGCCCAGGCGGCCGACTACCCGTAAGCGGCGGGCTTGCTCTAACAATGCGCCGCGAACCGGGGTTCGATTGCGCACCACCAAGCCGTCGGCGTCGGTTATGCGTGTCAACAGCTCTTCGGGTTTGTCCACCAGGGCTGGATCGAAATAAACCTCAAAGTCACGGCGCAAATCATCGACCGCGGCTTCGTCCATAAACTCGGTGATCAGGATCTTAGCCCGCATATTGCACCAGTATCAGGTAAGCTGGAGCAGGACAGGGGCGACTAATGCAATATGCGGGTTACTCATCTCAGTCTCCGGTGAGACGTTGCAATTCAGCGTATAGGTCTTGCTTTCGCTCCACGCCAATACCCGGGGTGTCGTGACCGACGGTGTAGCCATCGACGATGGGGACATCATCGGCGAATCCGCCGAAGGGCTGAAACACGCCGGGATAGGATTCCGAACCGCCGGTCTGTAGTCCCAGCGCGATGTTCAACGCCAACTGATGTCCGCCATGGGGAATGAGTCGACGCCGCGACCAACCGTGGGCCTCGGTCGCCTCCACTACCCGCAGGTATTCGGTGAGCCCGTAACTCAGGGCAGGGTCGAGCTGAACCCAATCTCGGTCCGGCCGCAATCCACCGTAACGCAACAGGTTGACCAGGTCCTGATGAGAAAACAGATTTTCCCCGGTGGCGATGGCGGCAGGATAGTGCTGTGCCAAGGTGGCATGCAGCAAATAATCCAGCGGGTCCCCGGGTTCCTCGTACCAGCATAGATCGTAGCCGCGCATCGCCTCGCCGTACGCCAACGCCTGCGGCAAGTCGAAGCGCCCGTTGGCATCCACCGCGAGATTGCGGCCATCGCCGACCACTTCCAGCACCGCCTCGATGCGGCGCAGGTCGGTGTCCAGGTCGGCGCCCCCGATTTTCATCTTTACCACGCGATAGCCGGCGTCCCGATATCCGCGCATCTCTTCCTGTAGCTGCGCGAGTTCTTTTCCCGGGTAGTAGTAGCCGCCGCCGGGGTATACCAGCACCCGTTGATCACATTGTCCATGGTTGTATCGCGCGGACAACAACCGCCATAATGGCTGCTCCGCGATCTTGGCCACCGCATCCCATACCGCCATGTCCAGGGCGCCGGCCGCCACCGCCCGGTCGCCGTGTCCCCCGGGTTTCTCATTGGCCATGAATGTGTTCCAGATCTTGAACGGATCGAGATTGTCACCGGCGTCGGCGCGCAGGCTTTCGGGATCGGCTTCGATAATGCGGGGGATAAATCGTTCCCGCAGGATCCCGCCTTGGGCATAACGTCCATTGGAGCAGAAGCCATAGCCAATGACCGGCGAACCGTCGCGCACCACATCCGTGATCAACGCGACGACACTGACCGTCATACGGCTGAAATCAATGTAGGCATTGCGTATTGACGAGCTGATGGACGCGTTGCGCTCGTGTATTTCAACAATTCGCATGGACCTATCCGATAAACAGACGTCCGGTAGGGAGGGGGACCAGTAGTACCTTGGTGAATAGAAAATAAAATCCCAACACAATGGCGGATCCAACCAGCGGATAAACAATCAACCGTCCGCGTGTCCACGGATCGTACATCGCCAGCCACACGATCGCGGCAAACGCCAACAGGCCAGACAACAAGAACCCGGTGTAGGGCATCAGTAAGGCGGCGATCAGCATTGCGGTCACCAGGCCGACGCGGCGCGGTGTAGATTGGGCTCGGCGCGATCCGACGTCAATCGGGTGTGCCAGGCTCCAGGCAATCAAGGCGATGCAAAAAACGATCATCGCTGCGGCAACCGTGCGGGGAAACACAAAGGAGTCGGCATCGGTGTAGTCGAAGGTGTCCCACAACGCCAACACGCCGATCAAAATGAAAATCGCGGCTACGATCATGCCGCCGGTGTCGCGGGATTGCAGCTCAGTCGGCACCGGCCAAATCCCGTTTGACACGAAAGCGGCTCAATAATAAGGGCGAAAACAAAGACAGCAAAATGAATGCGAAGATGCCCACCGAGATCGGCCGGCCGAAGAACTCGCCCCACCGATTGTCCGCCGCCGCGCCGATAATCCATCCGTGCACGAAACCCTGCTCGGCGATCGACCCCAGTATCAGTCCTAACACGATGGGTGATGCGGAAAATCCGAACCGCCCTAGGACCCATCCCAATACGCCGAGGACGATCATGATGGCGACATCGGAAACGCTGTTGCGAATGGCATAGGTCCCGATCAAGGTCATGAACGCGACGGTGGGCACCAGCAGCGCCTTGGGCACGGTGACGATGGAACGATAGGCGTAACGGCCGATCAGCAAGCCGATCGGCAACATGAGTACGGTGGCGATCAACAGTCCCCAAATAAAGACATAGACAATTGAGCCATGCTCGGTAAACAAGTTGGGGCCGGTGCGTACGCCTTGGATCAGCAAGGCACCGAGGATCACGGCGTCCGGGGGCGTACCGGGGATGCCGAGCACCAGGGTAGGGATGAAACCACCGCCAACGGTTGCGTTGTTGGCCGACTCGGTGGCCTGCACCCCCTCCGGGGCGCCGTGGCCGAAGCGTTCCTGCTGTTTCGACGATCGCCGTGCTTCGGAATAGGCGACCAAACCGGCGATGGATCCCCCGGCACCCGGTAAGATCCCGACCAGGGTGCCGAGCACAGAGCTGCGCGCGAGGTTGAACTTGGATCGCCACGAGATACCCAGCGCCTCATGCAGCCGGGATCCGCGTGAGACATCTTCCACCTTGAGATGGCGGTCGGGAGTCGCGACGAGATCGATCAACACCGGAATGCAATACAGGCCGATCAACGCCGAGACCGTTTCGATGCCACCAAGCAGGGTCTGGCTGCCGAAGGTCAAGCGGACGTCGGCGCTGATTTCAGCCACACCGATACACGACAGCAACAACCCAAAACAGGCCCCAATCAGGCCCTTGAGCAGATTTCCCTGCGACAGCGCCGAGATCAGGGTCAGGCCCAGGATCGCCAGCCAGAAATACTCGACGGGTCCGAACGAGAGCGCCACGTTGGCGAGCGGTGGCGCCAGAAACAACAGGAACAATG
>CALZGZ010000219.1 GCA_945787105.1 uncultured Gammaproteobacteria bacterium | reverse complement strand
GCTAAGTTATTGAAAA
Source organism: uncultured Gammaproteobacteria bacterium (assembly GCA_945787105.1). GTDB lineage: Bacteria > Pseudomonadota > Gammaproteobacteria > Arenicellales > JAANXG01 > CALZGZ01. The sequence goes on along the minus strand of CALZGZ010000219.1, from coordinate 8,301 downwards.
ATGGCGCGCCCGGAGAGATTCGAACTCCCGACCGCCTGGTTCGTAGCCAGGTACTCTATCCAACTGAGCTACGGGCGCGTACCAATATGCCGCAGATCACGGCCGCACCGACAAACTATGGATCGCTGCGCATCCGTGTTACGGGCTAATCAATTGGCGGAGAGAGAGGGATTCGAACCCTCGATGGAGTTATCAGCCCCATACTCCCTTAGCAGGGGAGCGCCTTCAGCCACTCGGCCATCTCTCCCGGCAAATAAAAATCAGTCCTGACTGCCTTCGGCGGTGGCTTCGTCCTGACCCTCGGTGTGTGCTTCCGATTCTTTTTGTCGTTGTTCCTGCTTGATCCGCTCATAGATCTCTTCTCGATGCACCGGTACTTCCTTCGGTGCATTGATACCGATGCGAACCTGATTCCCTTTTATCCCGAGAACGGTTACTTGAACATCGTCACCGATGTTCAAAGTCTCGCCTATACGTCGGGTTAAAATCAGCATCTCTAGTTTTCTCCTTAATACTGCTACGTTCCAATTAGGATGACCATGTTGCGGGAGAACCAGCCTCCCGGGGTAAGCCAATGAATTATATAACAGATACGAAACCGCACCTAACAGGCCAGAATCCCCCTTGGGTTAGACGTCTGCACCGTCCTCGAGGCCGAAGGCCTTGTGCAGCGTCCGTACACCAAGCTCGAGGTACTTGTCCTCCACCACTACCGAGATCTTGATCTCAGAAGTGGAGATCATTTGGATGTTGATGCCTTCGTTGGCCAAGGCTTGAAACATCGTCGCCGCAATACCGGCGTGCGACCGCATACCGACCCCAATCACCGAAAGCTTGGCGATATTATCGTCTCCACCCACATCACGGGCTTTCAATTTTTTGGCAGTTTCCGTGAGTATCTCCAAAGACTTCTTGTAGTCATTACGATGAACGGTGAAGGTTAAATCCGTAGTGCCGTCGGCACCCACGTTTTGCACGATCATATCGACGTTGACATGGGCGTCCGAAATCGGTCCCACGATCCGGTAAGCGATGCCCGGTTCGTCGGGAATACCGCGTATTGTCAATTTCGCTTCATCCCGGTTGTAGGCAATACTCGAAATCAATGGTTGTTCCATTGGTGACTCCTCGTAAGTGATCAACGTGCCCGGACCGTCTTCAAATGCCGACAATACGCGTAACGGTACCCGGTACTTGCCGGCAAACTCCACCGATCGCGTTTGTAACACCTTCGCACCGAGGCTGGCCATCTCCAGCATTTCCTCGACGGTGATCCAGTCAAGCCGCCGGGCCTCCGGCACGATGCGGGGATCGGCGGTGTAAACGCCGTCGACATCGGTGTAGATTCGACACTCGTCGGCACCCATCGCCGCCGCCATCGCGACCGCCGTGGTATCGGAACCGCCCCGTCCCAGGGTGGTAATGTTTTGTTCCTCGTCGACGCCTTGAAAGCCCGCCACCACCACCACGTGGCCGTTGGCAATGTCATTGCGTACCCGCGCGTCGTCGATATCCAGGATCCGTGCCCGACCGTGCACACTGTCGGTGCGGATATGGACCTGGCTGCCGGTATACGAACGCGCATCAACACCACGCCGGTGCAGCGCCATCGTCAGTAGCGCGATCGTCACTTGTTCGCCGGTGGACAACAACACATCTACCTCACGAGCCGGCGCCAAGGGGTTAATTTCCGCAGCAAGTTCCGCAAGCCGGTTGGTTTCTCCGCTCATGGCGGAGACCACCACCACCATATCGTTGCCCTGGGCGCGGGATGTCGCCACCTTGTCCGCCACTGCATTGATGCGCCCAAGATCGCCGACCGAGGTACCACCGTATTTTTCTACTATTAAGCCCAAAGCAAGTTCCCATCGTCAGCGTTAAAAAGGGAGGCGGATTAAAGCGGTTTTTCTTCCCGGCGTAAACCACACACCGGATGCGTCGTATCGGCCCTTACAACTGTTCCTTCACCCACGCAAGCACCGCATCCAGGCTTTGATCCAGTTTTTCCGCGCTCGGCAGTCCGCCTTCGGCCATATCCGGACGGCCTCCGCCCTTGCCACCGCCGACGGCGGAAACATGCTGGATAAGCTTGCCGGCATGCACGCGTTTGCTCAACGCCTTGGACACCCCGGCTGTCAACCTGGCCTTGCCATCTTCCGCGGCACCCAACACCACCACCGCCTCGCCAAGCCGGTCCCGGAACCGGTCGATGGTGGCCCGCATCGCCGCGCTGTCTGCGCCGTCAAGGCGCGCCGCGAGGATCTTGATGCCCCCAACTTCCTGTACTTGTTCGGCCAGATCGGACCCGGCACCCGATGCCAGCCGCGCCTGCAGCTGCTGCTTTTCCTTTTCCAGCCGCTTGATGCGCTCCAGGGCTTGTTTCACTTTGTCTTCCAGATCATCGCGTGAGCTCTTCAACAACTGCGCCGACCGGTCGAGGATATCCAACTGATTGCTGACGTATGCGTACGCACCGTCTCCGGTCAGCGCTTCGATGCGCCGCACGCCCGCCGCGATGCCGGTCTCGGAGGTGATCTTGAATAACCCGATGTCGCCGGTACGCCGAACATGCGTGCCGCCGCACAATTCGAGCGAAAACTCGCCCATACCTACCACACGTACGTTTTCATCGTATTTCTCACCGAACAATGCTGCGGCCCCGGCGGCCTTGGCTTCCTCCAATTGCATCACCCGGGTCTCCACCGCGCGGTTGGTGAGGATTTGTTCATTCACCAGCTGTTCGATCTGCGCGAGTTGCTCGGCACTGACCACCTCGTTGTGCGAGAAGTCAAAGCGCAGCCGCGGCGCCTCGACCAGCGAGCCCTTTTGCTGCACGTGGGCACCCAATACCGCTTTCAATGCGGCGTGCAGCAAGTGGGTGGCCGAATGATTACGCGCCGTGGCGGCCCGTGATGCGCTGTCGACTTCCGCCTGCAAGGTGTCGTTAACACCAAGCCGTCCCATTCGCACCCGCCCGACATGACCGATGACCGTATTCGGCAGTTTTTGTGTATCGGTGACATCGAATACGGTGTCGCCATGACGCAGCCGGCCGCGGTCACCGACCTGCCCGCCACTTTCGGCATAAAACGGCGTGTGGTCCAGCACAATGATGGCCTCGGCGCCGGCCTCGACGGCCTGCACCTGGGCGCCGTCCTGGACGATGGCCTGTACTACCGCATTATCGCCCAGGGTCGCATACCCGGTGAATTCGGTGCACTCGGCGCCCTGCACCTTAATCGTCTCGGCGGCGGCAAACTGGCTCGCGGCCCGCCCGCGGTCGCGTTGCTCGGCCATCGCCGCCTCGAATCCGTCCATGTCTACCGACAGGCCTCGCTCGCGCGCCACATCCGCAGTGAGATCGGCCGGAAATCCGTAGGTATCATACAATTGGAACACCACCGCGCCGGGAATCACCCTGCCGCTCATGGCCGTGACCTGTTGATCCAGGATGCGCATGCCCTGCTCCAGGGTTTCCGCGAACCGTTGCTCTTCGGTGTTAATCACGCTGACGACGCGCTCTTCCGCGGCGGCCAATTCCGGATAGGCATCCCCCATCTCGAGCACCAAAGGCCGCACCAAATCGCAGAAAAACGGCGTCTCGCCGCCCAGGCGATAACCGTGGCGAATCGCACGGCGCATGATTCGGCGCAGCACATAGCCGCGGCCCTCGTTGCTAGGCATTACGCCGTCGGTGATGAGAAACGCCGTGGATCTGATGTGGTCGGCCAACACCAGCAGCGACTTGTCGTGGCTATCCGCAGCGCCGGTGATGTCCTGCGCCGCGCGCACCAGATTCTTGAACAAATCGATATCGTAATTACTGTGCACCCCCTGTAACACGGTGGCCAATCTTTCCAGTCCCAGCCCGGTGTCCACCGAGGGCTTGGGTAACGGCGTCATGTTCCCTTCGGCGTCGCGGTTGAACTGCATGAACACCAGATTCCAGATCTCCACGTAGCGGTCACCCTCTTCGTCGGGGGAACCCGGTGGTCCGCCCTCGACATCCGGTCCGTGGTCATAGAACACCTCGCTGCAGGGTCCACAGGGCCCGGTGTCACCCATAGCCCAGAAATTTGCGTGGGCACCGATACGCGCAAACCGCGTCTTGGGGACACCAATGTCCTTGAGCCAGATGTCGGCGGCCTCGTCGTCGTCCTCGAAAACGGTCACCCACAACTTGTCGTCGGGCAGGCCCACATCGACGGTGAGATACTCCCATGCATACCGGATCGCCTCACGCTTGAAGTAGTCCCCAAAGCTGAAGTTGCCCATCATTTCGAAAAACGTGTGGTGCCGCGCGGTGTAACCGACGTTTTCCAAGTCGTTGTGTTTTCCGCCCGCGCGCACGCACCGTTGCGCCGTGGTCGCACGGTTGTAGGGACGCTTTTCGAGTCCGAGAAATACATCCTTGAACTGCACCATCCCTGCATTGGTAAACAGCAATGTGGGATCCTTATGCGGCACCAGCGAACTGGTCGCAACGAGCTCATGCCCGTTGCGAACGAAATAATCCAAAAAGCCTTGTCGTATTTCCGCGGTCTTCATTTATCGCACTTGCGGCACTACCGTCTTAATCTGCTCAACGCTATATCCACGACCCTGCAAAAAACGGGCTTGCCGCGCCCATTCCCGATAGTCGTCCGGCGTGCCTTCTCCAAACTTCTTCAACCATACTTGGCGTAACTGTGTCAGCCACATGGGGTCATTCACATCCACCGTTTCCTCGATCAATGCCTGGTCGATGCCGCGTTGTTGCAATTCATGCCTGATCCGAAGCGGTCCGTAACCGCGCCGGATACGGTTGTCCGCCAACACCTCGACGAAACGGCGATCGGAAACCAGGTCCTTGGTTTTCAGCTCGGAGATGACCTTAGTGACAATCTCCCGCTCGAATCCTTTGGCAACCAGTTTCTCGAGTAGTTCTTGCTCACCGTGCTCGCGCCGCGCCAACATGCGCATCGCTTCCGATAACGCCTGGTGATGTGGGTCTTGTTTCGCGCTTGCGCCGCCAGCTCGCATTTCTTACTAGGATCCCGGATGCTGGCGCAGGACTTGTGCAGCTGCGCCCCCTGCTGTGCGGGGACAAGCGCCGCGCTGGAGCAAGACCCATAGCGCGCTATGGGTCGAGTGAAGGCCAAGCGCAGGTGTGCGAGGACCAGCCAGAACCGGGATAGCCAGGCGACTATTCTTAGCAAGCGATGTCATGATGTTACGCCGCCTCTTCGTAGAATTAACGTTGCGAGCCTTTCCAGTGCATATCAGGAATAGTCGCTTGGCGCCTGGTGAGAAATGCGGGCTACACTTCAACTTGCGTCGGCTGTAACGGTGCCTCCACGACCTGTGCGCCGCCAATGCCCTTGGCGGCACGTATGGCGGATTCGATCTCGTCTGCCGTTTCTGCGTGCTCTTTCAAATACTGACGCACATTGTCTCGGCCCTGACCGATGCGGTCACCGTGATAACTGTACCAGGCGCCGGACTTGTCGATGACCTCGGCGTCCACCCCCAGATCGATCAATTCACCCTCGCGGGAGATGCCTTCGTTGTACAGGATGTCGAACTCGCACTGTTTGAACGGCGGCGCCACCTTGTTCTTCACCACCTTCACGCGGGTCTGGTTGCCCAGTATCTCATCGCCCTTCTTGATCGCGCCCACGCGGCGGATATCAAGCCGCACCGATGAGTAGAATTTGAGCGCATTGCCACCGGTCGTAGTCTCGGGGTTGCCGAACATCACGCCGATCTTCATACGAATCTGGTTGATAAAGATAACCAGCGTATTGGAACGCTTGATGTTGGCGGTGAGTTTTCGCAACGCCTGCGACATCAAGCGCGCCTGCAGCCCCATATGGGAATCGCCCATCTCACCCTCGATCTCCGCCTTGGGAGTCAATGCCGCCACCGAATCGATGACCACCACGTCCACCGCAGCGGAGCGCACCAGCATGTCGGTGATTTCCAGCGCCTGTTCTCCGGTGTCCGGCTGAGATACCAGCAAGTCCTCTACCTGAACCCCGAGACGGCTGGCGTAGGCCGGATCCAACGCATGTTCGGCATCGATGAACGCCGCGGCCCCGCCGAGCTTTTGCGCCTGGGCGATGGCCGACAACGCGAGCGTGGTTTTGCCCGAGGATTCCGGACCGTAGACTTCCACCACCCGGCCCCGCGGTAGACCACCGATACCCAAAGCGATATCGAGTCCCAGCGAGCCCGTTGGCACTACCTCGACATCCTTTTCTATTTCGGCCTCACCCAAGCGCATGACCGAGCCCTTGCCGAACTGCCGCTCAATCTGGCTGAGTGCCGCCTGTAGCGCTTTCTGTTTGTTTTCGTCCATTCCTGATCTCCGTGTAAAGGGTGGATTGGTCTCATTGCAACGGGTTGATTATTTCATAACGGCGGTATGCAGCCTAGCGCGCATATTGCCCCAAGGATCCCGGTGATGGCGCAGGGACTTGTGCTGCGCGTAGTCGCAGTGTCGGGCGTCTGGTTCCCCTGCTGTTCCCCTGCTGTTCCCCTGCTGTGCGGGGACAAGGCGGGGACAAGCGCCGCGCTGGAGCGAAATAGAAAATGGGGGCAGCGTCAAACACCTCCTTACTCTGACCCCAATTTTCGGAGTGAAGCGCAAGTCCAGGCGTTCGAGACCAAGCCGGCGCCGGGATAACCCCGCGTCTATTCATAGTATGCACTGGCGAGACCCGCAACGTCACTTCTATGAAATGACGACGTAAGACAGGTGATATTGCTTGACAAGAATAGTCGCGGGGTGCCGTGGTGCAATATGCGCGCTACTCTCCCCAGCAACGTACCACCTCGTAGCGCGACCCTGTCGGCTCGAGTTTCGAGCGCACCAGCGCAATACCGGTCACCGGCCAGTCTATCCTCGGGCTCGGCAGCCGCGGGCGCTGCCGCACCCGCCGCAATAAGGTGACATGGGGGCTGAACTCCCGCCGTTCAACACGGAATCCCAAGCGCGCCAGGCGTGCGCGCAGATCCGCGGCAAACGACCCGAGCGCGGGATCGACCTCGCGGCTGCCGGCCCACACGATGCCGTTGCGCGGCCAGTAGCCCACTCGGTCGAGACACAGTTGCGCGTTAAGGATCGGCAGCCCGTCCACGCACGCCGACACCGCGGTGGCCGCGGTCGGTGGCAGTTCCCCGAGGAATGCGAGGGTAATGTGTAGCTTGTCCGGCGCCACCGGCCGGCCGCGAACCTGTGCATGGCAGGCACTCACCAGATCGGCGAGCTGCCGGCGAACCCCCTCCCCCGGCCACAGCGCCAAAAACAAACGCTCCGTATCCGCACTCATCGGGGTCAAGCAACACGCAGGCGTTCACACAGCCCTTCGATGGCATGACACACCGCCGCCCAGCGGATCTCGGACCGGTCACCGCTCAGGTGCTGTGTCTCGGCGCCCGCCTGGGTCGGACCCAAGGCCCAACCAAAGCATACGGTGCCCACCGGTTTTTCCGCCGTGCCACCGCTGGGTCCGGCAACGCCGGTCACCGCCATCGCCACCTGGGCGTCGCTGTGCGCCAGCGCCCCGAGCGCCATGGCGCGCGCAGTCGGCTCGCTGACCGCGCCGTCGGCATCCAGCACCGACTGCGGGACGCCGAGTAATTCGATTTTGGCGGCATTGCTGTACACCACAAAGCCGCGCTCAAACCACTCCGAGCTGCCGGAGATTGAGGTCAACACCTGGGCGATCCAGCCGCCGGTGCAAGACTCCGCCACGGTGCACATGATATGCCGCCCGCGCAGCGCGTCCTGCGCAAGCCTGGCCAGTCGTTGGGTTTGGTGTTCGCGATCGTGGTTCATGCGGTGTGCATCATGGTTCAGCGGCGCCCGACTATATCATCTTGCCGCGGAAAAAACGGAGTCGGAGTCGCAGACCCTGGCCCCATTCCTGTCCCAAAAAAACGCGGTGCTTGCAACCCATGTCATTCCGAGTGAAGCGAGGAATCTCGCCGTGTTAGCCGGCGGTGACACGTCCGGCAGGGTGAGATCCCTCCGCGCTGCGCTTGTCGGGATGACAGCAACAATATTGTCAGGCCGAGCCTTGTGAGGAATCCGACCTACAGTCGGTCGTACCGATTGCTTGCTGTCATTCCGAGCGCAACGAGAAATCCGGCCTGTTGTCGGTCGTGCCGGTTGCTTGCTGTCATTCCGAGTGTAAGCGAGGAATCTCACGGTGTTGGACGCAGGTGGTCACCTCGAAAGGGTGAGATCCCTCGGCTGGCGCCTCGGGATGACACCAATAAAACCTTGTCCTGAGCGCAGTCGAAGGACCTTTCCTG
>CALZGZ010000218.1 GCA_945787105.1 uncultured Gammaproteobacteria bacterium | reverse complement strand
TACCGCTTATGTTGAACTCAACATAAGCGGTAAGATGTTGCGCTGGAGATTATGTTGCGGCAGCTCCTGTTATCTGCGAGATTCGGGCGAGCACAAATAATCGCCGCAACATAACTTCCTGGTCTTAAATTGAATTCAGGAATGCGATCACGCTCTTATTCTCTTTCCATGGCCTCTTTGGATTCGGCTCGCCTGCATCGCAGAGTGCCATCGCTTTCGCCTTCATTTCGATATCGATCTCGGCGTAAATATTGGTAGTTTCGAGGCTGACATGCCCGAGCCACGCGCGAATAGTGTTGAGATCGACACCGGCCTGGAGCAGATGACAAGCGCTGGTGTGTCGGATCACATGCGGCGTGATTGTTTTTGAGGAAAGGGTCGGTACGCGTGCGGCGCATCTTTCTACAAGCCGATAGATTCCGAACCGCGTATACGGTGCCCGATGGCGACTCAGGAAGACAGGTTCATCTTTTTCGCTGTCTTGAACGAGTTCGCGAAGAGCGTCCGCCGTGCGCGGCCACAAGGGACACTGGCGGATTTTCCCGCCTTTGCCGTAGAGAGTGGCAAGGGCTTGATTGCCTACGCGCCCGCCAATTTCAAGATCTTTCACTTGCAACTCCGTCGCCTCGGAGACCCGCGCACCGGTATTGTAGAGAAACAACAGAAGAGTCCGTTCATTGCGGCCCCGCAGCGTCCGGCGATTCGGAACAGCAAGCAGTGCTTCCATCTCGTCCTTGGTCATCCAGGAGATCGATTGTGGCGCCGTCTTCTTTGTCACAATGGATCGGATCTGCATACACCAGTCAAGACGGGCCGGATCGCGGCTGGCGACGAAGCGTGCGAAAGACCGGATTGCCGTCAACCGTTGGTTGCGTGTTTGCACCGTACAGCCGCGGTCCTTTTCGAGGTGTGCAAGGAACTGCAGCACGCGCGACGGAGCTACATCCTCTAACTCAAGACGTTCCATCGATTTACGGACCTTTTTTCCGATAAAAGGCAGTAGCAGCTTGAAGGTGTCACGGTAGCTCTTTTGCGTATTGCGAGCGAGCCGGCGCTCAGTGACGATGTAATCGCCCAGGAAGCGTCGGAGCCAAGGGCTGAGTGTTCGAGAATCACGCATGCTCGCCTCCATTGACATAACGATCGAAGCGAGCCGACGCTTCGTTCAATAATTCCGGCGTCATGGAAAGATAAACGCATGTATCCTCCAGGTGAGCGTGACCGAGATATTTGGACAGAACCGGCAGCAGTCGCTGCACATCTGCGCCTTCGCGGTACCAGGACGTCAGCCGATGCACGGCCGCCGTGTGGCGTAACGCGTGCAAACACGGCCCGCGCCGACCGTCCTCCTTGCGTGTGACGCCTGCGGCCTCGCGCAGCCGCCTGAAAGCATGATCGACATTATGTTTCTTCACGGGCGTTCCGTCTTTGTTTGCCAAGAAGCTTGACGCCATCCCTTCAGGCAGCGGGCGGTCTGCGCGTCGTCCAGCGTAGGCCCTGAGTGCGATCGCGAGCTGAGAAGAAACGGGAACTAGGCGGCTCTTGAAGAACTTGGTGTCCCGCACTGTCAGTACGGCTTTCGTGGGATCGACGTCCTCCATACATAGGTTGAGCGCCTCGGTCGTTCTTAGTCCTGCACCGTACAAGATCAACAGCAGTGTACGGAAAGTATCGGCGTCAAGTCGGCTGGCACGCCTGCGGGTGATCTCGATGACCGCGAACAGGCGCTGCAGTTCGTCGCGAGAGTAGATGTACGATGGTGCTGACGGCGGCTCTTTTGGTTCTTCGTCCGCTGGCGGCAGCGGCGAATGGGCGGCGTAACCGCGGCTAATCGCGTAGCGGTAAAATCCAGCGAGAGCGCCGTACTTGTTGGCGCGCGTACGAGTTAACGGCCCGGTCCCAACAAGGAATCGACGCACCTCCTTTACCGTTACCGCGTCGCAGCATGTTGGCTCGGGGAAGTTCTTGCAGAACTGATGCAATGTCCACGCACTGGTGCCAAATCGAGCGCCATGCGCTCGCCGCCATGCCACATACTGGTCGATTGCCTTGCGCAGATTCATAGCAGTCCCTCCAGGTCGATGTCGGCAACCTCGCGCAGCGCTTTGAGGTGAACCTTGGCATAGACAGAGGTCGCTTCGGCGCTACGATGCCCGAGATAGTCACCGACCGCCTTCATCGACAGCCCCTGATCAAGTAGGTGTTGAGCAGCCGCGTGGCGCAGCGCATGGGGACCGCGTCTTTTACCGGTGATCCCGAGACGGTCTATTCGAATAGAGACAATCGACTTTATGACGCCTCGACTGAGTGGTTTGATCGGAGCCCTCATCGTCAGGAAAAGCGTCCGCTCTGAATGCGTAGGGCGAACTTCGCGAAGATAGCGCAGAATGGATTGCCCCACGCTGCGTGAGAGAGGGTAGATATGCGTGCGCCCTGGCTTCGGACAGCGCACTGTCAGTATCTCCTGCTCCCAGTCCAAGTCGTCGAGCCGAAGGCCGCCGACTTCGCCTGCGCGCAAACCGTAGGTGATCAACAGCGTGAGAACCGCGCGGGCGCGAATGTCGAAAGAACTGTCTCCCTCCGTTGTGGCGAGAAGTCGAACGACTTCCTCTCGACTCAATCCTTTCGAAATGGTCTCTCCGGCATGACGCCGCGGCGGTAACATCCCGTCGGCCAGTCCTGACGCGCACCAGCCTTGCTGTTCCGCAAACCGAAAGAATCTGCGAAGCTGCTGGGCGTATAGATGGACCGTCGACCGACTGTACTCACGCACATGATAGCGCGCGATGAATTGGTCAATTGTTGTGATCTCAACAGACGCCAGATCAGTACCAAGCTCTTCCAACCAGGCGAAGAACATATCAACCGTTCGGCAACAACTTTCGATCGTCGTATTCGACCATCCGTATTCGGAAGCCATGCGCTTTGCGAATATCGTGACCTCAAGCGTATGGGCGTGACGGGCCGGCTCGGGTTTTTCAAGCCAGCCCATAAAACGCATCCACCGAATACAATGGCCGAAGAATTGCTGACGCGCACGCGGATACAATTTACGTTCTTCAGGCAAAAGCCATCGCCGGAATCCAGCCTCAATCTTGCGCTGGTTGGAGGCGTCATCGTCCCGTAAATCGAGGATGTGAACGAGATCCAGTTGATTGCGAGCAATTTTGCAAAGTGTTGCAGGCTTAATGCCGATTTGTTCGCAGTGCGCAAGATAGAGTAGCCGCTCATCGAGCAATGGCGCGGTGCGATATCGAAAGATCACCGTCGGACGGCTGAAAAGAAGTTCGATCATGATCCTGTCTCCTTGTTGGTGGAGTTTGGATCATGACATCGGACACGTATCAGAAAATTATGTTGCGGCGATTATTTGTGCTCGCCCGAATCTCGCAGATAACAGGAGCTGCCGCAACATAATCTCCAGCGCAACATCTTACCGTCAAGAGCAGATCTTTAAGCGCATTGGGATTGAGCTGACGCGGGCGAATCTGGCGAATTGGGTGGTGAGAGCCGGCCAATTGATTCAACCGCTGATTAATCTGATGCGAGACAGGACCTTAGCGTACGACATTGTGGCGATGGATGAGACGCCGGTGCAGGTGCTCAAAGAACCAGGCAAGGCGCCGCAAACCAAGAGTTATCTGTGGGTGCAACGGGGTGGCCCGCCGGGTCAACCGTTGATTTTGTATGACTACGATCCGAGCCGGGGTCAGGCGGTGCCGATACGATTACTCGAAGGCTACCGTGGGTATCTGCACACGGACGGGTACGCGGGTTATGACGCCGTGGGATCCGACCCCGGTATTACCCAGGTGGGTTGTTTCGCTCATGCCCGCAGGAAGTTCGACCAGGCGATCAAGGGTCAGGGTCAGAGCAAGAAGCGTAAGTCGTCCCACGCCTGGCGAGGCCTCAAGTTTATTCAGAAATTGTACCGGATTGAGCGATCACTGCAGGACGTTACCCCACAAGCCCGTTATCAAGCCCGCCGGGAACAAGCCCAACCGATTCTCGATGAGATGCGCAACTGGCTCGATGAGGTCCTGCCCCAAGTCCCGCCAACGACACTCACCGGCAAGGCATTGCACTACTTGCACAACCAATGGTCGAAGCTGATTCGTTATCTTGAAGACGGCCGATTACGAATCGATAACAATCTGCTGGAGAACGCCATCCGACCGTTCGTTGTTGGACGGAAGAACTTTCTATTCTGTGACACCGTGCGCGGAGCAAATGCCAGTGCTAACTTGTATTCCTTGATCGAGACCGCAAAGGCGAATGGCATCGAACCGTATCAATATCTTCGCCGGGTATTCGCCGGGTTGCCCAACGCAAAAACCGTTGAAGACGTCGAGGCCCTGTTACCCTACCGCGTCAAACTGATAAATATCGACGACGTCAAGAGCGCTGTCGGTTAAGCGCTTACGCCGCAAGTACCAAGCCGCGCTGGGCGTGGCGTACGGGGCCGGCTTGCGCGCCAGCGAGGTCGTGCACCTCAAGGTGCCCGACATCGACAGCGAACGCAAGGTGCTTCACGTCGAACAGGGCAAGGGCAAAAAAGACCGCTACGCCATGCTCTCGCCGGCGCTACTGCAACTGTTGCGCGCCTGGTGTCGAGGGTGTAAAGAGAGAATGAGAAATGAACAGTAAAAAAAGAAAAATGGCCGACCATCGTCACCATTTTCCTACTTCACGACAATCGCCTTCACTCCCAATTTTTCATTTTCCATTCTTAGTTTTTCACTTTTAGGGCGTGTACCAGATTGGTGTTGGGCTCGAAGCCCTCGATCTGCTTCGGTACCTGTATCTAGGTTTACGTTCTAATAAAGTACTCGCGGCCGAGAATCTATTCCTACGGAAACAGCTCGCTCTATATCAAGAACGACAAGTCAAACCGCGCCGAATCGATGCGGGAACACGGATTGCTTTGGTATTTCTGTCGAAGCGTTTCAAATGGCGGCCAGCGTTGGTGATTGTCCAACCGCAAACACTAGTTCGATGGCATAGGTACGGTTTTCGACTATTTTGGCGATGGAAGTCCCGACCTGGCCGGCCCCAGATACCGATCCAACTCCAACAGCTGATCCGCCAGATGGCCATGGATAATGTGAGCTGGGGCGAGGAACGGATCGCAAATGAGCTACTGCTCAAGTTGGGAATCCGTGTATCACCACGGACTGTTCGCAAATATATGCCGAAACGGCCTGGTAGTGGTCCTCGTGGTGATCAGCGCTGGTCTACGTTCGTTCGCAACCATGCCTCCGCTATTATCGCGTGTGATTTCTGCATTGCGGTCACCGCAACATTCCGACTTTTCTATGTATTGCTAGTTATCGAACATGGATCGCGCCGGCTTTTACATTGTAATGTCACCGAATACCCGACCGCTGAGTGGACCTTACAGTAACTCCGTGAGGCTATTCCCTGCGACCATCCATATCGTTTTCTAATCCATGATCGCGACAACATCTT
>CALZGZ010000217.1 GCA_945787105.1 uncultured Gammaproteobacteria bacterium | reverse complement strand
TTGCCACCCAAGATCCAGAGGGCTCCGGAACCACCGATGTAGTGCCGACCTTTGCAAGTCCGGTCCAATGAAATCAAAGCGTTAAGTTAATTCTACCCCGCGAGTTGCGAAAGACGGGCTAAAAGTATTCCGGTCTTTTTCTATCAGGCGTTTCATGGGGACTATCGAAACGTAATTCGTATCAATCTTTCAATCTTCCGCTAACAAGTTCGCGGCACGTGCCAGCCGGCTTGATGCGCAAGAACGAGGGGCGCCTTCGCGCCCCCTCCGCCTGGGTTGAAGGTGCGGCGCTGAGTGAGGTGGGTTGTGGGAGGACTGGTGGCATAAGAAAGACCCCGCCGGAGCGGGGTCTTTCATTTACGATTTATGTAATCGCGAATAGGTCAATGTTTCCACTACTCTCTCGCCAGGGATTGGCGAGCGGCCAGTTACTTGTCCATTGCGTTGGCGTATATTGCGCTATCGACCTCGCCAGACCGGGAATTAATTCTTAGAATAACTTCGCGGTCCTCTGAGTTGACTGCCCACAACCGCAGGGGGTCGCCATCGACCATCCTGATCGAATAATAACCCTCGCGCATCAAGCGTGCGTTTGTCATCTCGAAGGACACATCGACTGCTTGGCCGACGGAGGTGTCGAGGGCGCGATGTTCTGCCGCCACCGGTAAACTCAGCGTCATCGCTGCGATCGCTACTATTGATAACATTCTCAATCTTATCTCGCCTTTTGAATGTTAAATTGTGTTTTGAAGAACACACAAACAAGAGGCGCGTAAGAAGACCGGACCGCTTGTGAGCAATATCCTCCACGGATACAACCGGCGGTAGATGCAGAGTCTGCATCAAGCAGGGAGGGACCGCTGTCCCTAAAGGGCGTCCTAGCCGTAAGCGATTGCTGGTGTTTCCCAGCATGAGGAACTTCCTAATGACCGAGTATATTACTCAGGATATATATAACAACCAGTTTTAAAAGGGGAATTCGGTGAGGCTGGCAGTCCGTCGGACTTAACGGATCGACGCGAGGCAGATGGAAAACTTAAGACCAGTTTGACGATGTTACGAGGCGAATAGCGGGCTATTTACAGACTACTGAACCACAGGCTCCCAGGCAGCAATTCAGAGTCTACCGTCGTGGCGAATACCGCATCCGCTTTTTCCACAAACAGACGTTACGCAAGCACGACTTGGACTTCCTCCGGCACCAGTTTAGCACTTGGTACCTCCTCCGGTTGGCATGTCCGAACCCGTTCCCACAGGGTATCGTCGTCGCGGTCTTCGCTCAAAGCACTACACCGCACTCCGACGATCTTACCCTGACGCGCCGCCTCCCGTGCAATGCGGTCCACTGTCGCCGGAGACATCCGTCGGATTGAGGCCAGATATACCCATTGATCGGCATGCGGTTCCATCATCCTATTCAGGAAAACTGAATTACCCACTTGTCGTGGCTCATATTGCAGCGGCAGGGCGATTAAATTACCGATGGGGATACAGACTACCCGCCGCGAGTCCCAGGATAGCGCGTGCTTCGTGTACGCGCAGCCCGGCGATCTGCAGGATCAGGTTCTGCTCGTAGGCCTTTTGAATAAGGGTATCGAGCGCCCGATCGTTAAAATTCTTCCACCATTCACGATACTCGACCGATTCTGTTTTCACCGCCGGATCGGTACCATCAATCCACTTTTCCGATACGTCTGCGTCGGGTTTCTTGAAATCCGGACCGACCATAACGCAACCCGTGTTCAGCAGCATCGCAGCGAGCATCGAGGTCGCGAGCACGAGATGGCGTGTGCCGCGAATGTACCGCGTTGGATCGGAGCGCTTTGGAAGTGAGGTTGAAACGGCCGGTAGTTTGTTTTTCATGGCAGTCAACGTTTCGCAGCCAACCGGGTCAGTGACGAGTTTTTAAATGTTTAGGATTCGTGTCGGATCTATCGCTCAAAAATCTTTATCCACTGCTATTTTTCTCATTCTATTTAGACAAGCCACCGACTGATTACCCCGATAAAAAATTTGATGGTACCGGCGTTGAGGATATCGATGAAAAACGCCCCCACCAACGGCACTACCAGAAACGCCTTCGGCGAGGGGCCGAACCTGGACGTGACCGCGTTCATGTTGGCGATGGCAACCGGTGTCGCGCCCAGACCCATTCCGACGAACCCGGAGGCGATGACCGCGGCATCGTAATCCTTGCCCATGAGCCGGAAGGTGATGAAGGTGGCAAAAATGGTGATCACCATCACCTGGATAATCAACACGATCAGAATCGGTCCCGCGGCGTCGGCAAGGGTCCAAAGCTGCATGCTCATCAGGCTCATGCTCAAAAACAGCGCCAGACTGACCTCGCCGATCTTGTCTATGGTGGTGATATTCACCGGGCGACGCGCGACATCGACGAGGTTGGTAATCAAGATGCCGACGAACATCGAAGTTAGAAAACCGGGCAGCAGCACACCCTCGGCGAATAGCCAGCGGTTGACGACATCGCCGGCACCGACGCAGATCGCCAGCAACAAAATGGCGCGCAGAATGTTATACAGCGAAGCGGCTTCGCCGGTGTCGGCCTCATCCGATTCGGTGTCACCGGCGTCCTCGCCCTGTGCCGTGGCTCTCAGGTTGTGCCGTTGAATCAGGCGGCGCGCGATGGGTCCGCCGGTGACCCCGCCGGCGATCAATCCGAAGGTCGCGAACGCGATACCGATGGCGCCGGCACCGGCCAGACCAGCCGCTTCCGCCTCCGCGCCCCACGCGATAGCGGTCCCGTGACCGCCGGCAAACGACACGCTGCCGCCAAACAGCCCATACCCCGGGTGGGCGCCGAGCATCATCGCCAGCGCGACGCCGGTCGCATCCTGCACGACCAGAAAGATTGCGGCCACAATAACCAGCACCAGCAGCGCTTTGCCGCCGGCCTTCAGCACGCTCAGCTTGGCGGACAAGCCAATGGTGCTGAAAAACACCAGCAGCAGCAGATCGCGGACCTGCATGTCGAAGCGGATCTCAATGTCCGCGTACACATAGATCAACGCGACAATCGTGCTGCATATCAATCCCCCTGTCACCGCAGGGGGAATGTAAAACTCACGCAGAAATCGCACCTGTCGCGTGACATACATCCCAAGGAACTGCACCAGGATGCTCAGGATCACCACATCGATGGGTTTGACTTGCCAAAGAGTCACTTGCGTTTCCATCATAAATACTTTTGTTGTCGCTGATAATTTTTAGTTTTTGCGAAACACAGCAGGTTCTTCGCTTACTGTGTTCGCTCAGAATGACGGGGACGAGCGAAGCGACGCTTGCCCCCGCGCAGCAGGGGGAAGGATTTATTGCTCCTGCGTGGCGCCTACCGCCATTGGTGTATGCGTGAAGACTAGGGGCTACCGGCCTTCGCTTGCTCGTTTTCCAGGGCTTTGTCGGTGATTTCCTTATACAGTTGAACCAGTCTCGTTGCCAGATCCTGCCACTCGGGATGACGGTCCACCAGCGGGCGAATGTGCTGGGCGTCCTCAAATACCTCTGTGAGAAATTGGATATCGAACTCGTCGAGCGTTTCGCCCCGGTCCACCTTCTCCTTGAGCGACAGGGCCCATGGCAAGCGCTTGGTCTCCAGCCTTTTCGCCAACACTTGAATGAGTCCGGCATCTTTTGATGTATCCGCCATGTCCGCCTCCAGTCATTTAGGGTGATAGGATAGATCAGTACTTCTCGGAGATGTAGCTATATTCCCCTATAGATGCCTCGTCGTCGTACTTTCCCCTCATGTTCCGCTTCCCCAGAGTGACCTTTTCTCGAGGCAGCTTCTTATAGGGGATCTGGCTGAGTAAATGCGCTATGCAGTTCAGCCGGGCGCGCCTCTTGTCATCGGCCTGCACCAGATGCCATGGTGCATAGCCGGTATGGGTGGCGGTGAACATGTCGTCCCGGGCGCGTGAGTAATCATACCAGCGTTTGAAAGACTCCACGTCCATGGGACTCAGCTTCCAGGTCTTTCTTGGATCGTTGATACGGCGCTTGAAGCGGCGCTCCTGTTCTTCCATGCTGACATCGAACCAGTACTTGATGAGCTGGATGCCCGAGTCGGTCATGGCACGCTCGAAGAGGGGAGTGTATCTCAAGAAATCCTCGTATTGTTTCTTGGTGCAGAACTTCATGACGCGTTCGACCCCCGCGCGGTTGTACCAGCTGCGATCGAACAGTACGATCTCGCCTGCGGCGGGGAAATGCGGAATATATCGCTGGGCATACCACTGGCTCTTTTCCCGTTCGGATGGTGTGGGAAGCGCCACCACCCGAAAGACACGCGGGCTCACCCGCTCGGTTATGCGCTTAATGACGCCACCTTTGCCGGCCGCGTCCCGCCCCTCGAACACGACGATAATCCTGAGCCCTTTTTCCTTCACCCAGTACTGAAGCTTGACCAGCTCAGCATGGAGCTTGAACAGTTCCGCCTCGTACGCCTTCCTGGATAGCTTGGTCTTCGGCTTACTG
>CALZGZ010000216.1 GCA_945787105.1 uncultured Gammaproteobacteria bacterium | reverse complement strand
GGTTTGAGGAGATAATCCACTGCATTGACCTCAAACGCCTCGAGCGCATGCTGGTCGTAGGCGGTGGTAAAGATTACAGCGGGTGGGGCCTCCATGGACATTAGGTGCATCGCAGTCTCCAGGCCGTCCATAACCGGCATGCGTATATCCATGAGTAATACTTCGGGCTTTAGCGACATGGTTTTTTCGATTGCCTCATTTCCATTCATGGCTTCACCGACGATCGCGTGCTCGCCATTCTTGCTGATGAGTTCACGCATACGGGCACGCGCCAGCTTTTCGTCATCGACTACCAAAATCTTCATTAACTTGACTCTCCAAACGCTGGATGGCTGATATGAACCGCCATTGAGCGGTCGTGTCTCTCGATCGTAAGGTCCGCGTTGTCTCCATAGAGGTCATGGAGCCGCAAGCGGATATTGTTCAGGGCAGTATCACCATCGTGGCGCGCTGCCTCGGAAAGTTCAGCATAGGGGCTGGTTATCGATATATTCAACCTTCCGTCGCCTATCCATAAGCGTATATCGATCTTCCCGCCTTCCGGGAGTGGTTCGATCCCATGGTGGATCGCATTTTCCAATAGAAGTTGTAACATGAGTGCGGGAGTTTTTGCGGTCCTGGATAACGATTCGGTTTGCCAGTTGGCGTTTAATCTGTCCTCCAGCCGTAATTTCTCCAGCTTTAAATATTTTCGTGCGACCTTTATCTCGTTCTGAATCGGCATCAAGTCTTTGCTGTCATCCAGCATAAGACGGAATAAATCCGCCATGTCCTCCATAGCCGCCTCAGCGCGCACCGGAGCACGGCGGGTGAGGCTGGCGATGATGTTCATACTGTTGAACAAGAAATGAGGCCGGATGCGGTACTTTAAGATCGTGGCCCGCGCTCGTTCTTCAGCAAGTGTCTTTTGCCGCAATTGGTGACGTGCAACGAAATAGCGCAGCGCCAACGCGTTAATGATGGCGCTTACGGTCAGATTCTGTCCGTGAAAATAGGCATACCAAGGTGGCCGAGGAGACTCGATAATATCCGCGGCGGCCATCAGCCACAATGCAAACTCGCTCACCAACCAGGTTACGCAAAGCAACAATAGATACGCCATGAGCACGGCGCGCCTCTCCCCGAGCCGGTTCAGATATGGGCGTGCGGCACACAGCACGCCAATGCTCGTCAATGCAATCCATTGTAAGAACAATGAAATATAAAAAAGATCCTGAAACACACTCGTTGTTAACGGCGGCGTAATGATCGTCGCCACAATGGCGAGAAATTCGGCGAGGACAACGACATTAATCACCATCTCACCTCGACAGAAGTCGGGTAAAAAGCCAGGATCTGTGAGCTGGGAGGCGTCGAACTCTGTGTCCTGCGCCTTGGCTTGGCTGACATCAGGTGACCGGGTGATGAAGTGCGGCATAAACAGCTTTAACCACGAACGATGGGCATTTGAATCTTTACGTGATAATTCCCGAGTTGTTCAAAATATTGCAGGCTAGCCTTGCCACCAAAATGTCGTGCCAAACGTTCCTGCACAATATTCATAGCCATTTGATTGCCTTTACGATGTTGTCCTTGGTTGGTGACCTCAGCTAAGGGATTGCTAATCATGACGTTTAGCGTGTCATTATTCTCCGACCACATCTGTATGTCGATGGTACCACCGGCAAAACTCGGTTCGATGCCGTGATAAACCGCATTTTCTATCAGGGGTTGTAGAGTCAATGAAGGAACCTGCGCGCTACGCGGGACATTTGATGCGGTCCATTTGACCTGCAAGCGATCGCCAAGGCGCAACTTTTCGATGTCGAGATATTGGCGGGCCAATTCACCCTCGGCGGTGATCGGTACCATTTTGCGTGGATCCGCAAGCAGCACCCGGAATAAATCCGCAAGGTCCTGGAGCGCCTTCTCCGCAAGTTCAGGGTCGGACGGAATTAGTGACGCGACACTGTTCAAGCTGTTAAACATGAAATGCGGCCGAATCCGAGATTGCAGCGCTTCCAGGCGGCTACGCTGTTGTGCCTCGCTCTCTATTTTCGCGCGATGGGAGACCGTAAAGTAACGCAAGACCAGAACGGAAATTACCGCGCTGATGATTAAAGTACGGACCAGCAAAGACCAATGCCACTGCGGCCAACGCTGTGTAGTTATCTGTAAATGATGCATGCCCCAGACTGCTACCTCCACGACGATCACCGTCACCAGCATCAGTATGGTGAAGATCATCATGGTCCCCAGCGCTGCACGCATGCGGGTTAGCGGCGGGGAGACGATTTTTAAAGTGAATATACCACTTACTGCGATCAACTGAGCGAAAGCGGTCATCAACAAAAAGTCGTTCCAGGCCGCTTGGTTTAGCTGGCTATTTCGGCTCACGGTAAGCACGATGGCCACGACCTGGGCCAGAACTAAAAGTCGCCATGCTATGGTGCCGCTGCCGAAATTTGGCACAAAACTCTGTGAACGATTGTCGTTGCTACGCATATAGTAAGGGTGAAAGGCGTTACCTATAGGGAGATTATGGCACCGGTTGGCGGCGGAGTAATCTCGCCGCTGCGGTTGGATGGCGGCAGCGGGGCACGTGGACAAAAAAAACCCCCCGGATGCTGTCGGGGGGTGAGGTGACCTGATTCGGATACTAGGTGGGGGTGTCTGAGGAAGGTGTCCCGAACCAGGTATATTCTGTAACCAGATGTAACGTTATTTTTTCAAGAGTCTAGGGTAGCCCCCGCGACTGCGCAACAACCAGCGATGGGCGGACACTACCAGCGGATAAACGGCGGTAATCACGTGTTGACACCTCGCGCTCGGTATATCTTAGCATACCTAGTAGACCATGTGGAAATTATCAGTATCCAGCCCGGTTATTGGGTCCGCCTACTGGATGGTGGCGTCGAGATCCCGCAGGACGATGCCGCGCAAACGCGCATCGGCAGATACGCATGCGCGACTTCGGTTCCGGCATTGAGGGAGACTGCATGGGCTAGAGCCGGCGCCGCGGTACCCCCCAACCATTGAGGCAAATCATCACCACGGCTGCCATACATATTGCATCGAGGATTCCGGATGATGGCGATGGGACTTGCCCTGCGCGCAGTTCCTCTGCTGTTCCCCTGCTGTGCGGGGACAAGGCCAAGGCGGGGACAAGGCGGGGACAGGCGCCGTGCTGGAGCGAAACGCATAGCCGTAGCGGTTGCGTGCAGCGTAAGTGCAGACGTTCGAGACCAAACCAACGCCGGGAGAGTCTCACCCCTGTTCATGGTATACAGCTACAGAGACCCGTAGTGTCTCCTCCATGAGATGGCGACATTTGCGTCTTCAGATGGCTTGGCAAGAATTAGGGATGGGGCGCCTTGGCGCAATTTGCGGGCGATTAACATGGTGCGCGTTGCGAAGTAACCCAATCGCCCCTGATTCCGCCGCTTGGATGCGATATCCGGGCTAACGATCGTTACGGTATACTCGCGCGCCTATGAGCACGAGTAAACCTTGGGGTGGTCGCTTTCGACAAGCCACCGATCATAGAGTGGAGTCTTTCACTTTGTCGCTGGACTTTGATCGTCGTTTATATGGGCACGACATTCGGGGCTCTATCGCGCACGCGAGGATGTTGGCGCATGTTGGCGTACTGACCGGTACAGAGTGTGACCAAATAGTAACTGGGTTAAAGCAGATCAAATCCGATATCGAGCGAGGTGAGTTCGAATGGTTGCCGGCGCTCGAGGACGTGCATATGAATATCGAGTTGCGGCTGACGGAGCGGATCGGTGAAGTCGGCAAGAAACTGCATACTGGAAGATCGCGTAACGACCAAGTTGCAACCGACTTGCGTCTTTATTTGCGTGACGCCGTGGACGAGATTCTAAGTGCAATAGTTGCGACACAAGTCAGCCTGTTTGACATAGCAGAGAGGGAGGCGGAGACCATCATGCCCGGGTTCACTCACATGCAGGTGGCGCAACCGGTGACCGTAGGACATCACGTGATGGCATGGTCAGAGATGCTCGAGCGCGATGTGCAACGCCTGTTCGAGGTGCGCCAGCGAATTAACATCATGCCGCTGGGTGCGGCTGCGCTTTCCGGTACGAGTTTTCCGATAGACCGTACCTTTACCGCCAGGGAGTTGGGTTTTGACGTCCCCAGCGCTAATTCATTAGACGCCGTATCCGACCGCGATTTTGTCATCGAATTCGTCGCCGATGCGGCGATATTAATGGTTCATCTATCGCGCATGGCGGAAGAGTTGATCCTTTGGTCCTCAGAGCCGTTCGGCTTTATCCAGATTGGAGATGCTTTCTGTACCGGCTCCAGCATCATGCCACAAAAAAAGAACCCCGATGTGGCGGAGTTAACGCGCGCTAAAAGCGGACGAGTGTTTGGCCACCTGGTGGCGATCCTCAGTGTGATGAAAGGCCAGCCCCTCGCCTACAATCGCGATAATCAGGAGGACAAAGAGCTGTCCTTCGATACCGTAGACACCGTGTTAGCCTGCCTGGAAGTCATGCTGGGTATGATGTCGGACGTCCAGTTCCAGCGTGAGCGATTGTTGGCGGCGGCGCAACGAGGTTACTCCACGGCTACCGATCTTGCGGAATACCTGGTGAGCAAGGGTGTCCCATTCCGCGATGCCCATGAGGCCGTGGGTAAGACTGTTCGTTACGCGCTAGAGCAACACAAGAGCCTGTCGGATTTGAGCTTAGAGGAATTACGGGTTTTTAGCGGCGAGATACAAGAGGATGTCTTCGACCGGTTGACGGTTGAAGGTTCCGTCGGTGTCCGTGTCCATCTGGGCGGCACGGCACCGAGCGAAGTCAGAAAGTCTGTGCAAAACGCCCGTGAGCGGTTGACCCACCATCGCGATCTGCTCGGGAGATTGCCGAGGTGAGACGGCATCATCGGCGAGTTCCGGCGCGTTTGGTGCGCGTATTGTAGTATATGGAAGCGCAGCGGATGCGCTTGGGGCAGGGTCGTCATGACCCTCCGGAACGCAGCATATTTGTATGGCAACATTCCAGCCCGGCGCTTGTCCCCGCACAGCAGGGGGTTCAAGCGCACCTGTCCTGCGCCAGCTTCCCGGATACTGGTGCAATATCCGGGCTAGAAGTGTCAACTTTAGTTTTGCATTACCGAGAAAGTCGTTATCCTTTGTCATCTGTTGCCACAACCACCTCAAAGGAGTGCTCTCCCCATGCTTCGATTGAAAATTCCGGCGCTGATAACCGCTTTAGTGTTTGGGTCATCCTTAGTCGCGGCGGCTTGTGGCCAAAAGGGCCCGTTGTACCTGCCGAATACTGACGAATCCAAGCAAGAACAAAGCAAGACGCAAGAAAAAAAGAAACCAGAGGAACAAAGCGGGGGTAGCGGTTACTGATCTCGCCGCTCTGGTACGAAGTGCAACGCTGCGCATGGAGGAGGTGTTGACGAATTTCGCCCGTCGCGATGGTGAGCTTTATGCTGACCAGGTACGGCTTGCGGATATTGCCGCAGAGGTTGGCACGCCTTGTTATGTCTACTCGCGAGTCGCCATTGAGCGAAATTTCCAGTCGTTGTCGACGGCATTTGAAGACTATCCGCACCTTATTTGTTACTCGGTGAAGGCGAACTCGAATCTGGCGGTATTGAACGTGCTTGCCCGGCTTGGATCCGGCTTTGACATTGTATCCGGAGGTGAACTGGAGCGCGTTTTACGCGCCGGTGGTGACCCGGCGAAAGTAGTGTTCTCCGGTGTGGGTAAGACGAAACGCGAGATTGAACAGGCGTTGGAAGTCGGAATACGCTGTATCGATGTTGAATCCATAGCAGAACTGCAACGCGTTAATGCGTTGGCGGCGCGGGCCGGGATCAAGGCGCCGGTAGCAATCCGGGTTAATCCTGATATAGATGCCAACACTCATCCGTATATTGCGACCGGCCTGCGACAAACGAAGTTCGGAATCCCAATGGCCGACGCTATCGCCGCCTATCGGCTGGCGTTAGATATGAGCCATGTCGCTATACACGGTATTGCCGCGCATATCGGCTCACAAATCACTGATACCACACCGTTCACTGAGGCGTTGGATAGGTTGTTGCGCCTAATTGAGGACTTGGAGGAAATCGGTATCACCATCGAAAACGTCGATATCGGTGGTGGTCTTGGAGTGCGATACCGCAACGAACAAGTTCCGGACAGCAAAAACTTCGTGACCGCGCTGATCAATGCGATGCATGCGCGGGGCTTCGATCTGCCGCTCATTGTTGAACCGGGGCGCTCGATCGTGGGGGATGCGGGCGTATTGTTAACCAAAGTGGAATACGTTAAGTCCAATGTCGTCAAGAATTTTGCAGTGGTGGATGCCGGGATGAACGATCTCATCCGTCCGGCTTTATACGACGCCTGGCAAGACATAGTCCCGCTTGTCGCTGAAAGTGAAAGCAAGCGAAACCGCTACGACGTGGTCGGACCCGTGTGTGAGACTGCGGATGTCATGGGCAAAGATCGCGAGTTGGACGTGGTCGAGGGTGACATACTCGCGGTGTGCACTGCGGGAGCGTACGGTTGGGTGCTTAGTTCCAACTACAATTCCCGTCCACGTCCACCAGAGGTGATGGTGGACGGCGACCAGTTCTACTTAATCCGCCATCGAGAGACGATCGACGAGTTGTGTGCTGCGGAGTCCATTCTGCCGGAATAGGCGCATTCTCGGGCCCAAAGCGTGACACCGGGCATTGATCGAATTCCTTATCCTAAACAAAATGTCAGCTCTTGTGTTCGCCGGTTTGGTGCAATATACGGGTTAACGGCAAGTGTCGTTTGTATCAGGCTTAGTAATTCATAGATCGAATTTTAAGATTTTTCGATGTGACAATGGTAGTTTGCAATTTTCGTTGATGGCTTCTCGTTCCGGGTCTGTTGGCCTCACCGCCGTTAGTGTTTGCGGGAGTGATAGCCGGTAAAATGTTTTCCAGTTCTATACTCGAGTCGAGCGCATAAAAACCATGGGCGATCTGTTCGATTTCGACCAACCAGCATCCTTGTATGCGGTGATGGGTAATCCGGTCGCCCATAGCCGCTCCCCGCAGATCCATCAGATGTTTGCCGAACAATTTGGATTGCGGGTCGAATATCAGAAGATTCAGGTGGACTTGGGTGGATTACCGCAGGCGGTAGCCAACTTCCGCGCCGCCGGAGGACAGGGATTGAATATCACCTTGCCGTTCAAACTCGACGCCTTTCGGCTGGTTGACGAACTCAGCCCGCGCGCCCTATTGGCCGCAGCGGTCAACACCATTTCATTTACCCATGATGACCAGATTATCGGCGACAATACCGACGGTGCGGGTATTTGCCGCGACATCATGTTTAATCTGGAGCGCCCCATTGCGGGGCGCCGGGTGCTGTTAGTCGGCGCTGGCGGCGCAGTGCGTGGTGTGCTGGGACCGATTCTCGAGGCGTGCCCAGAATTGTTGGTTATCGCTAATCGAACCGTCGATAAAGCGGTGGAACTGGAACGCCATTTCTCCAGGTTCCGAAGTGTCGCGGGGTGCGGTTTTGATGACTTGTCCGGACAGCAGTTCGATATCGTCATCAATGGCACCTCGGCGAGTGTCGCTGACGAGGTACCCGCAATTCCGCACACGGTATTCGCATCCGGCGCCCTGGCTTACGATATGATGTACGGCGACCGGCCCACTGTATTTATTGAGTGGGCAGCGCGTCACGGCGCCGGCCAGACTGCCGATGGTATCGGCATGCTCGTTGAACAGGCCGCAGAATCCTTTACCATCTGGCACGATCGTACCCCACAGACCGGACCGGTGATCGCCGCTCTCAGGAATGCCCGCTCAGCGTAGCCAGGATTTCCGATCGTACGGCCATGTATCGTATCCAACTTCACCGGCCTCCGACTATCGCAGCGTAACGAATTCTTCCGCCGCCGTGGGGTGGATAGCGACGGTATTATCGAAGTCACGTTTCCGTGCTCCCATCTTCACTGCCACTGAAAACCCCTGGATGATCTCATCTGCAAAGTCGCCGATCATGTGGCAACCGACGATGCGTTCGTTCTCGCCGACGGTTACCAACTTGACGACTGTCGGTGACCTTCTTTCGAGCACAGAGTAGTACATGTTGGTGAAACGACTCTGATATACCTTGACCATCTGCTCGCCGTACTGGTCCTGCGCCTCATCTTCGGTGAGGCCCACAGTCCCAATCGGCGGGTGGCTGAAGACAACACTGGGGATATCGTCGTAATCCAGCTTGGCGTCCAGTTGTCCGCCAAACAAACGATCCGCCAGTCGCCTGCCGGCGGCGATGGCCACTGGGGTCAGCGCCCGGCGTCCAGTGACGTCGCCCACCGCGTAGACACCCTCGACGCTCGTGTTTTGGTACGAGTCGGTGGTGATGGATGCGTCGTCATCGGTAACTAGGTCGGTATGCTCGAGGCCGATGGTATCGGTAGTGGGACGCCGGCCGATTGCCCAAAGCACCTGATCAAAGCCGCTGATCACCTCGCCGTCGAGCCGGCGCAACAACAGGCGGCCATTGTCTTCACGCTCAACGCTTTGCAGGTGCAATCGAGCAAGGATGCTGATACCCGCACATTCCATTTCCTCCATCAGGGTTTCGCGCAACGTCACATCAAAGGTGCGCAATAACTGCTCCTTGCGCAGTAGTATGGTTACTTCTGAACCCAGGCCGTTCAGTACGCCCGCAAGCTCCACAGCGATGTACCCGGCGCCGACTACCACCACGGATGGTGGTAGATACTCGAGCTCAAAAAATCCATCGCTGGTGATTCCCAACTCAGCGCCTGGCAGTTCGGGAACGATGGGGCGGCCGCCGGTGGCGATCAAAATATGCTCGGCGGTAAACGTCTGGTCGCCGACCGCTATCGTGTGGTTGTCGTTAAAGCGGGCAAAACCTTCGATCTTGGCGACACCGGATTCATCAAGGCCGCGGTGATAAATGTCGTTCAGCCGCTCGATATAAGTGTCGCGGGCTTGTTTAATGGCCAGCCAATCAAAGCCAGTTCGTCGTATGTCGAAACCGTATGCCGGTGCG
The DNA here is from genome assembly GCA_945787105.1 of uncultured Gammaproteobacteria bacterium. Classification (GTDB taxonomy): domain Bacteria; phylum Pseudomonadota; class Gammaproteobacteria; order Arenicellales; family JAANXG01; genus CALZGZ01. The sequence goes on along the minus strand of CALZGZ010000216.1, from coordinate 11,263 downwards.
TCGTCAAGTATCTCGGCAATACGAGACGTCGTCCACATCACTTTCTTCGGCACGCAGCCAACGTTGACGCATGTGCCACCGATACGTCCCGCCTCTATGATCAAAACCTTGGCGCCATAGGAGGCGGCGCGCCGTGCCGAGGCGATGCCGCCGCTACCACCGCCAATCACTATGTAGTCGTAACGAGTCGTCATGGTGGTTGGATTCGGGCCATGATTTGGATTGAAAACAAAGCATACGTGGTAAAGTTGTCGCACGTAAACCATGACCGTAAAGACATGAGTGCTGTTGACCACGTCAACCCCTTGTTGCAACTGCAGGGCCTGCCTCGATTCAGCGCCATTCGTCCCGAACATGTGGAACCGGCGCTCGATAGGTTGTTGGCCGAAAACCGCGACCGCCTCAAAGGCTTGGAGGCGATGGAAATCGCGGCGGATTGGGACAACTTTGTGCAACCGATGGAGGATGCAAACGAGCGGCTGACGCGGATGTGGTCACCCGTGGCGCACCTGAATTCGGTCAAGGATTCCGCAGCGTTAAGACAGGCCTATGAGGCATGCCTGCCCAAGCTGTCGGCCTATCGCACCGAGGTGGGTCAGAACGAGGCATTCTACCGGGCATTCGCGCACATTGCCGGCAGTCCCGGATTCTCGGATCTCGATACCGCGCAGCGTAAGGTCGTCACCAACGCGCTGCGTGATTTTCGCCTGCTGGGGGTGGATCTGCCGCCGGAGAAGAAACATCGCTTCAAGGAAATTCAGCAGCAGTTGTCACAACTTTGCAACCAATTCGAGCGCAATGTGCTGGATGCGACCCAGGCATGGTCGCTGCACATCAAAGACAAGAAAGACCTGTCGGGATTACCTGACAGTTTAGTCGCCATGGCAAGACAGATGGCCGAACGAGACCAGTTGCAGGGTTGGAAATTGTCGTTGGACATACCCTCATATCTGCCTTTCATGATGCACGCGGATAATCGGTCACTAAGACATCGGATGTATGAAGCCTATTTCACACGGGCCAGTGACCAGGGTCCCAACGCGGGACAACACGACAACACCGGCCTGATTCGCCAGTTGCTGAAGTTACGCCAAGAATCCGCGCACCTGCTCGGGTTCAGCAACTATGCGCAGGTCTCCCTGGAAACGAAGATGGCCGAGACGCCGGTCCAGGTGCTGGATTTTTTGCGTGATCTTGCACGCCATTCCAGGGCGGCCGCCAACCAGGAGTTAGAGGACGTAAAACGTTTTGCCAGAGATGAGTATGGGCGGGACGATTTTCAAGCGTGGGACTTGGCCTATTACTCCGAGAAGCTGCGCCAGTCCCTGTACCGGTTTACCGACGAGGACATCAGGCCCTATTTCCCCGCCACTCGGGTGTTGCACGGGTTGTTCCATGTGGTTGGCCGTTTATACGGATTGACCATCAGCGAAATTGATGACGTTGATGTGTGGGATCCCGACGTGCGTTTTTTCGAAATTAGTGATGCGGACGGTGACGTGCGAGGGCGCTTTTATGTGGATCTTTATGTGCGCCCACACAAGCGAGGTGGCGCGTGGATGGACGAGTGTGTCAGCCGCAAGCGCGACGCCCATGGCACGCAGATCCCGGTCGCGTATCTGACCTGCAATTGTTCGCCACCGGTGGGTGATAAGCCTGCATTGTTGACTCACGACGAAGTGGTAACCTTGTTCCACGAATTTGGGCATGGGTTGCACCATATGCTGACCAAAGTGGACTATGTGGGAGTGTCCGGTATCAACGGCGTGGCGTGGGACGCCGTCGAACTGCCCAGTCAATTCATGGAAAACTGGTGTTGGGAGCGCGAGGCGCTCGACATCATCGGCGGCCACTACCAGTCGGACGCACCGCTGCCCGATGATCTATTGGAAAAAATGCGGTCAGCGAAGAATTTTCAATCCGGGATGCAAATGGTGCGTCAGATCGAATTTGCCTTGTTCGATATGCTGCTGTATTACGATTTCATTGCCAGTGACGAGCAGTCGGTCCAAGGTTTGTTGGATGAAGTGCGCCAAGAGGTGGCAGTGGTGATGCCTCCCACGTATAACCGGTTCCAGAATAGTTTTACGCATATCTTTTCCGGCGGCTACGCGGCGGGATACTATAGCTACAAATGGGCCGAAGTGTTATCGGCGGATGCGTTCAGCCGTTTCGAGGAGGAGGGCATTCTTAATCCGCAAACGGGACGGGCGTTTATGGAATCCATCTTGGAGCAAGGTGGCTCACGCGAGCCTATGGATCTATTCATGGCGTTTCGCGGCCGTAAGCCCAACATCGACGCGTTGTTGCGTCACAATGGGCTAAGCGTGTAATTTTCTTCATGAAATCGTAAGCTCGACTATACTACTTACGTACCTGGAGACCATGAGATAGGCCATGAAGCGAAAACATTGTTTGCATAGATGGCGCAGTGCCGTGTGCTGGGGCCTGCTGTGTTTGATGGTGCCATTGCTGAGTCATGCCGGCAAGTTGTACAAGTGGGTGGACCAGAACGGAAATGTTACCTATCAGGATCAGCCGCCGCCTGGGGAGGCGACGGTGATTCAAGACGATTCACCAACCGCAGCGTCGCCTGATTCCGGTACGGCTGCCAATGCGACACAGCAAACCGCAGCGGAGGCTAAGCCGGTGACCTTATTCAGTGTACCGATTTGCAACACCTGCGATCTGGTTCGAATGGTGCTCGAACAGAACAAAGTGCCGTTTGAGGAGAAGAACGCAGATCGCAGTGTAGAAGTACAACAGGAACTGGAAGCCAAGGCCGGCCAACTGACGGTGCCGATCCTGATTATTGGCGAAAAAGTGCTCACTGGATTCAATAGTCCAGAGATCATGCACGAGCTGAAGACTGCCGGTTATACCTTGGTGCAACGGCAAGGAGCACAAAAAGCCGCTGGTGCCGGCGAGGGGGAATCGGACCTGGGACAGCCTCAACTTGAACCAGGGGATGTTCAGGAATCGCAAACGCCCGGTACCCAATCGACCAACTATTAGATTGTCCCGCGCGCCGTCGTTTGCTGACCGGAAAAAGTGTCAGAAAATGGAGTCTAATTTGAACTCAGACCCCATTTTTTCTTCACCACCCCCGGGGATCCTTGCCGGAACGTGCCGGCTAGGATCGTGAAAATCGCATCTTGGAATGTAAATTCTTTGCGCGTGCGCCTGCCGCAGGTGCTGGATTGGCTGGTGTCCAATCCGGCGGACATCCTATGTCTGCAGGAAACCAAGCTTGTGGATGAAGAGTTTCCGGTTGCGGCTATCGAAGCGGCGGGATACCACGTGGTCTACGCCGGACAGAAGACCTACAACGGCGTCGCTGTCCTCAGTACACAGGCGGCGACGGAACTGGTCACCGATCTGCCGCACATGGATGATCCCCAGCGGCGGGTTTTGGGGGCGACCATTGGTACACTCCGCGTACTCAACGTTTATATACCGAATGGTCAGTTGGTCGGCTCGGAGAAATATCTCTACAAGATGGGCTGGCTACAGAGGCTTCAAGACTACGTGGAACAACAGTTACGTCTGTATCCGAAATTTTTACTGTTGGGTGATTTCAATATTGCTCCAGAGGACGCGGATGTGCATGACCCGGAATTGTGGGCAGGGAAAGTACTGTTTAGTGATCCGGAACGGCAAGCATTCCGCGGTCTGATCGAGCTAGGTTTGCACGACACGTTTCGTAAGTTTACCCAATCTGAAAACACATTTTCCTGGTGGGATTATCGCGCCGCGGCGTTTCGGCGCAATCTGGGATTACGCATCGATCACATCCTGTGCAGTACTGCCTTGTACGAGCACTGCATATCATCGACTGTCGATCAGGATCCGCGGAAGTGGGAACGCCCTTCCGATCATGCACCGGTAGTCGCGGAGTTCAGGATCTAGCATTACGCTTGGGTACGATTGCCAGTGACACTAGGGCCTTGGATACCAATTCTGTTGCGCCCGGTTTCTCACAATAGACTTCGGATTCCACCACGCTCAACCGCGATCCGGGTTTGAGCACTGCGGCCTTGCAGCGCAGGCCGTGACCGTTTGCCCCGCGCAGCAGATTGATTTTGAACTCGATGGTAAGCACCATCTGGTCGATTCCGATTAGGGTGGCCGCCGCTGAGCCGGCCGTGTGATCGGCGATGGTCGCTTGGACGCCGGCGTGTACCACGCCGTCCTGCTGAAGATGCCGCTCCGCCAAGGCTAGGCGAGTTTCGCAGCGCCCTTGGCCATAATCCACGAGTTGCAAGCCTAGATCCCGGATAAAGGGCGCGGCATCGAAGATTCGCCGCAATTCGTCTACGTTGGGCATGGTGTTTTACGACTCCTGAATAGTTCGCTGATCCTATCATGGGGATAATCCGAAGAATCCCGAATCGTACATAGCTTCCGATTGCTTTACATATGCCACCGATACGGTCAAAAATGACTGCCCTCTGGCCCTGCCGCGTCTTTATTAAACCCAAGATGAGCCCCACGCGCACATCATTTTCTTGGCACCCATTATCGGAATGGGTGGACGCGATTATTGATAATCGGTCAACCACCGCAAATGAGCGCGTCGAAAATTTCGACGGGCTGCGGGCCGTGGCAGCGCTCATGGTGTTCGCGCTGCATCTCGAAACGGTGCCACGATTCGCGCTCGGACCCGCCGGTGTCTTCGTATTTTTTGCGTTGAGCGGGTTTTTGCTTTATTCCGGATTCCTGAAAATCAGGGATCATCCCGATACGCGCACCATTGTGGCCTATCTCGTGCGACGTGTATTTCGCGTTTTGCCACTGTTCATTGTGTGCGTGACATCGATCGCTTACCTGTTCAATGGTTGGGAGGGTGATTTTGCGTGGGGATGGACGCAACAACACTTATTGTTTGTCAGGGGCGATGCCCATCTGTGGACGATGAAGACAGAGATGGTTTTTTATTTGTTTCTGCCCGCTTTGATTCTGGTGCTATATCCAGTTCGTTCGCACCGGTGGCGGTGCGTGACCCTATGTGTTGCCGGTGTTGCCGCCTGGTATCTATTTGAGGTGCGAGTGGTGATGCAAATGAGCGGCGGTTCGCCCTTTTTTGCCCCGTTTCTGTTCGGCATGGCCGCGGTGCACCTACGCCACCGTGTGACGCCCCGAGTTGCTCGCCACCTGGTGTTGTTCTCCCTGGCCGCGATTGTGGTGTTCAGCTCCGACTTTTCGTGGGGGCAACCGATACGCCAATACTTCGGTCTCAACGATCTGTCGGAACTGTGGGCATTTGGGTTCTTGCTGTATCTGCCCTGTGCGGCTTTGGTGTTGGGGGTGAGCCGCGGACGCAGTTGGTTGTGGGGTAACCGATTTCTTCGGCTAGTCGGGGTGTGTGGCTTTGGTTTCTATTTATGGCATCTACCGATTGTTCTGCTGGTCATGAAGTGGGGTTTGCCCACGCCTCTCTATGAGCTCACGTGCTTTACGTTGACGCTGGGTTTATCGATCATGACGTACCTGATCGTGGAGCGACCGGGTATTGTTATTGGCCGACTCATTGCCCGTTGGATAAAGAACGACGTGACAACATTCAAAGTGGTACGACCGGCATCGCTATGCCTGACGTTACTCGTGGTATTTTTCGCGTACCGTCATGCGTTCGTGACCAGTGCGCGCATCGATTTTGTCGTCGAGATGTGGTCGTCACAACCGACCGTGGCGAAGTTTTACGTTGATAACGGAGATGGATTCTCCGAGATGCTAACTGGAAGTGCGCCGGTAGCGGAAAAAACCTGGCAGACGCTGAACCTTGAGACAAAGGATGTTCCCGTCCATCAACTGCGATTTGACCCAGGTGAGACCGACGGTGAATACAGGATCAAGAAAATTTCCGTGCGTTACCCCTTCGACGATGCTCTGTACGAGCTGGACTTGGTGAATTTCCGCAGTTTGATTGGGATCCGTCGCCTAGTGAACGGTAAACAGTTCTTGACGGTCATTGCTGAACCCGATCACCAAGACCCAGTGTTAAAGTATGACGGACAGACGCATCAACCGTCCCTGCACACCCACACCTTACGAATCGTGATAGCGATTTTCGGCACCCTGGTATTGTTGATCATTTCTAAAGCCCTGGACGCAACGATGGCCGCAAGGACGAGGGTAGAACGCCCACCTCCCAAGCCATATCTCTCCCAGACTTAGCTATCTCTGCGATTAGTGGCTGAACCGGCACCCACTGATGCGATCAAGACCGGCGTAATCTCTAAGCGACACGATATTCCGACCGGCGTTGCTCAGCATCAAATGCCGAACGGCGCGGGCTTGGTCAAAGCCGTGCTCGACGAACAACCAGCCCCCGGGTTCTAGGTAATGCGGCGCTTGGGCCACGATAATCTTCAGCGCATCCAGTCCCTGTGCGCCGCTGATCAGCGCCAATTGCGGTTCGAACTGTAAGTCGCCCTGATCGAGGTGGGGGGCACCTTGTGCCACATAGGGGGGATTGGCGATGATCACATCGAAACGCCGAGATGCAACGGGCGCGAACCAGTCGCCACATCGAAATTCTATGTTGGGCAAGGCCAATCGCTTGCGGTTGTGCCGTGCGACGACAAGGGCATCGTTGCAGATGTCGGTGGCAGTAATCCGGCAGGTAGGCCGCTCCGCGGCGATGGCCAGGGCGATTGCCCCGCAGCCGGTTCCCAGGTCGGCAATGTGCCACGATGCGTCGGTGGGTATGCGGGCCAGGGCGTGTTCCACCAGTAATTCCGTTTCTGGACGCGGGATCAGAGTAGCAGGGGTGACGTGCAGATCTAGTGTCCAGAATCCACACGCGCCGGTGATGTAGGCAATCGGCTCTCCAGCCGCCCTACGTTGCACCAGGTTGCGGAATCTGTCCGATTCACAGGTTGCCAAGGAATCTTCACTATGTGAAAGCAACCACGCGCGATCTTGATCGATGCAGTACTGCAGCAGTATCTCGGGGTCAACATAGGCGTTGTCGGATACAACTGCGAGCGTTGCGCGTGCCCAACTCAGTGCCGTCCCGATCGTTTGCCCCTCGGCAGCATTTGGTTCGATCGCTCTGACGGCAAAGGCACTCATGGTGATTCAAGGAAATGGTTGGCCTGAGACATTAAATGGGTTGCGTTAGTTTTCCCCGGATAACGCGGCCAGTTGATCTGCTTGGTGCTCGGAAGTCAAGGGTTCGACAATCTGATCGAGACCGCCCTGGAGGATTTCATCGAGTCTGTATAAGGTCAGGCCGATCCGATGGTCGGTAATCCGGTTTTGTGGGAAGTTATAGGTTCGGATACGCTCCGATCGATCGCCGCTGCCCACCAGATTGCGACGTGTCTCCGCTTCCATGGCGCGCTGTTTTTGAATCTCCGCCTCCAATAGTCGCGACTTTAAAATCGACAACGCGCGCGCTTTGTTTTTATGTTGCGATCGTTCATCCTGGCACTCTACTACGATGCCGCTTGGTATGTGGGTGATACGTATCGCCGAATCGGTTTTGTTCACGTGTTGACCGCCGGCGCCGGAGGCGCGAAACGTGTCGATGCGCAGTTCATCCCCGCCGACTTCGATTTCGTCGATCTCGTCCGCTTCCGGCAATATAGCTACGGTACATGCGGAGGTATGAATACGTCCCTGAGATTCGGTTTCCGGAACGCGTTGTACCCGGTGTGCGCCGGATTCAAATTTCAAGCGCGAATACGCTCCTGTTCCGACAATGCGGCTTATGATTTCTTTGAAACCGCCGTATTCCCCCTCGCTTTTGCTCATTACCTCCACTTTCCAGCGCCGACGTTCCGCGTATAGGGAGTACATTCTGAACAAGTCACCAGAGAATAACGCCGCTTCATCTCCGCCGGTGCCCGCCCGAATCTCCAAGAAGATGTTTCGCTCATCGTTGGGGTCTTTGGGCAATAATAGCTTCTTGAGTTGCTGTTCGTGTTCTTCAATTTGATTGCGTAATCCATTGACCTCTTCTTGGGCAAGCTTGCGAACGTCTTTGTCCGAGTCGGACAACATCAATCGTGCGGATTCCAACTCATTACAAATGCGTTGGTAACTTTGATATCGTTCTACAACCGGCGAGATATCAGATAGTTCGATGGATAACCCACGGAACCGCCTCTGGTCGCCGATTACATCCGGATCAGACAATAACGCATTGATCTCTGCTTGCCGTTGGATCAGGTGATCCAACTTCGTTTGGATGGACGGAGTCAATGCTATTTTTCTTGTTTGAGATTGAACAGGCGACGGGCAGCATGGATCAATATGTCATCCGGGTCGGCCTTGTTTAAGGCGTCGCTTGGGGCGTGTGCGAACTTTTGAACCAGGGCACGCGCAAGTTGGGCCATGACCTTTTCGGGATCATCACCGGCGCGCAACCGGCGGTGTGCCCGCTCCAGTTCTGTCTCGGATATGTGGTCGATATGTTCGCGAATCTCTAGAATGGTAGGCACCGCATCCAGACCGCGCAGCCAGCGCATGAACTGTGCCGAATGAAGTTCGATGATTTTCTCTGCTTCTTCGGCCGCGGCCTGCCTGGCCTCGATGTTCTCTTGTATCACTTCCCGTAGATCATCGACAGAGTATAGATAGACATCGTTCAGATCAGCGACCTGTTCTTCGATGTCCCTAGGCACCGCCAGATCCACCAAGAACATCGGCTTGTGCTTGCGCTGTTTAAGGGCTTGTTCCACGGCGCCTTTACCTAAGATGGGTAAGGTGCTGGCGGTTGAAGAAACCAGGATGTCGGCCTCGGCAAGTCGACTCGGCAGTTCCGCGAGGGATATCGCTTCGCCGTCGAAGTTCTTGGCCAGTTGTTGCGCGCGTTCGAGGGTACGATTGGCGACTATGATATGTTGTACGCCCTGATCGTGAAGGTAACGCCCGACTAATTCAATGGTGTCGCCGGCGCCGATCAGTAACACTTTTTCTTTGCTGATGTCGGCAAAGATGCGTTTCGCCAGGCTGACCGCGGCATACGCGACAGAGACTGCACTCGCACCGATGTCGGTGTCGGTACGCACCTGTTTCGCGACGGCGAAAGTCTGCTGAAACAGCCGATTGAGAACCTTGCCGGTGGCCCCGGTCTTGTGAGCAATGCTGAACGCCTCCTTCATTTGCCCGAGAATCTGAGGTTCGCCCAGAACCATCGAATCCAGTCCCGAAGCCACTCTAAATGCGTGCCGCACCGCATTCTCCCCGGGATGCCGGTATAGATAGGGGCCGACGGTATCGATCTTCAGGTGGTGGTAGTCGCACAACCAGTCCACGAGAGCGTCCGGGTCGTGCTCCTCTTGACGGCAGTACAGCTCGGTTCGATTGCAGGTTGAGATTATTGCTGCCTCGCTGACGGCGCGGTGGCTCGAGATATCCCGCAGTGCATCATCCAGGTGCTCTATGGTGACCGCGGCCCGCTCCCGGATGCGAACTGGAGCTGTCTTATGATTTAGTCCCAGGGCTAGTAGGTACATGTTGTCAACGGGTTGCAGTATGCGTTACAGCTTTGGATGAAAACCGCCGTGGCGTATTGTATTTTAGCGCCGAATGCCAGCTGTGTGCGCTAAAGCCCAGGAGGTCGAAGCGGCATCGCGGAAGCCTGCTGCCGATGGATTTGAAAGGCCGTCATGGTTGTTACCGTCAATCCCCATAATCCTAGCAGCAATATGACGCTTGCGGTAATCAGCAGCAGCCAAAGGCCATCTTTCCACCACTGCCACATGACCCACAGCGTTCCCCACGCAACCACGGGTGACAACACCACAGGTGGAACGAGCACCATCATGGTCGATCGACCCAACCGCGACAACGCGATCACGATCAGAACGAACACCGCAGGGGCAAACCACTGTCCGGTGATGCTGATCAGGTACCAATAATCCAAATCTAGCCGCGTTTGCGAGATCCCGAATGCCACTATCGCTACGATCAGAATCAGAGTTCGGTGTTGAAGGATTTTGTTGGTGCTCAGCTGCAGGCCCAGCTGCTCACGCCCCTCAGTCAGCAGAAATCCAAAACTCCGCAGCGCGGTCTCGAGAGCAGATAATGTAAGTGCGACAACCATGAACGCCGTCAGTGTGCTCGCCCACTGATGTGGGATGCCCAACATTGATATGAATTGCGCTCCGTGATCAATAAACTCATTCAGCCACCGGACGATAGGCTCGTGTTGCGGCCAGGAGACATAACTGCGATGCCAACTGTCCGTGTCTGCAAAACCCGCAGTCAGTACGATTACGGCGGTGATCGCCAGTAGTCCGTCTCCTACGACACCTCCGTAACCAAGTAGCGGCGCATCTCGCTGGTGCTCGATCTGGCGTACTGTAGGACCGGCGTGAACAAAAGCATGCAAGCCGGCGAACGCCCCGCCGGTCAACACCAGCGGTATGAGTACCATTGGACTAGGTAGATCAACTTTTCCATTGAGCCGCGGAGCAGTTATGACCGGCTGATAGACACTGATGCCGATGACGATCAATAGGATGACAATTAGCAGTAGAATTCCCGCTAATACGCCACGCGGACGCGCAGTACTCCACACCGGATCTTTGATGCTCAGGTAGCCGGCAATCAGTACGATGACACTCCAGATGAGCCCAGGCCTTAATACCAATACGTCTTGGTTCCAGCCTTGGATACGCCACGCTCCGGTTATCGCCAACGGCAGGTATTGGCCGAGGATGAAAGCCGCAACCGAGATCACGAATACCGGCCCTAGATTCGAGAGCAGGTGTCCTGCGCTTGCGGCAAATAGCGACTGTCGCAAGAAAATGGTGATTGGCATCAGAGATAAAAACAGCCATCCTACCGATGGGTTCGCGACCAAGACGTCGCCGATCAATAGTGTCAGCACTGCGCACACGACCATCAGTAAGATTCCGGCAAGACCAAGAAATGGTATCGTTGCCGGTCTGCCTACTAATTCTTGAGCCAGAGATTGTGGGCTACACCCCGAGTACCGTAATGATGCCCATAGGGTACCGATCGCGTAGGCACCCGCAACTAAGACGGTACCAACCACGATCCACAAAAAAGCGGGGACCCATCCCCAAATGATTGCGACACCGGCGCCAACCAGGGTTGTGCTACCCGCGACCGCCGCGGTGTGTTGGGACAGTAACAGCCAGCGATTACAGCGCACGAAATCATGGGAATCGTACCGATGGGAGGCTGGAGTTGGCGCTGAATTGTCGATGCGGAATACACCAAGTGTAAGAAACTTGGCATAAAAACGGTAACCCATGGCAAATACGCCGATTGTGACCATAAT
>CALZGZ010000215.1 GCA_945787105.1 uncultured Gammaproteobacteria bacterium | reverse complement strand
GCAGTCTGACCGAAAGCACGTATTCGCTGCACCGCAACATTTCGTCCGCTTCGGGCACACTACCGAAGTACGGTTCAAGAGCGTTGTAAAACCATCTTGCGAAATTATGGACGACGGCAATGAGGTGGTACAGCGGACGTTCAAAACAATAATTTCTGATCGACTCCAACAACCGCTAATGGCCGGTCAGAGACGTAACCGATATCAATCCGAATTTTCCAGGGCGAGAACACTTCTATGTCTCTGGTCGACCCGAGGCGGTCATTCGCGCCGATGACTACGGAACGACAGGTCTGTAATACTAACTCGCCCACTGACGGCCATACGGCAGTACTCAACTGGGATGCACTAATGATCCGACAGGTAATACACTTGGTTCAACACGGCTACATTCATTCCGTTGGTGTGACGACTTATTTTACAGTCGAATAGTATGGATTTTACTTGCTGTTGCTAATTGATCAGCCTTTAATAGCTGCCTATACGAGCAGATCGACCACATCCGGCGCCGTTTCAGATGATTTTACGATGTCGGAATATTTTACAGCTGAAATACCAAAGTAGTTTATCGCTTTCATTCAACCGCCTGAAAAATCTAGACAAAATATATCTCGGAACACTACTTGCATGTCGCTTAGCCGGAAGGTCGCGAGGTGGGTGGTCATTATGACCATTGGAGGAGGAAAAAGATGAAGCGACTTGGCGCTTTTATACTACTCGCGTCCGCGCTGTCTTTGCCAACCGCGGTCCAGGCGGCGCTAGTTTTCATAGAAAACAACTCGCAGATATTTCGAGATTTTCGCGGGCCAAACGCGTTTTTTCCTGAGGGTGACCGTCTTTTGTTCTCTGCAAAAGTTAGCGGTGAAGACCCTAGTAATCCCGGAAACCCAGATCCAAATCGCAGTCCGCCTCCTGGATCAGATACCGGTGCCACAACGGTCACTGCGACCTCTGTGGTAAACAACAATACAGTAGGATTAAATTTTTTCCCAAGTCCGTTAATTCCAAACGAATTTGTCACGTCCAGGTCGTTTAATGCAAGTCTGTTCCCAACTGGCGACTGGGTAATTCGAGCCGAGAACGGTCCCGATTTTCAAGAGAGAGTAAATCCCGGCATTGGCGGGGTGGGGCGGTTGCCGTTGGTGGAAGACGTAACGATAGCGGGCGACGGTACACTTAGCTGGAAAGTCCCTTCTACATCTGAAACTTTCACTGAAATTAGGGTAGATATTTTGTCAGGAGTGGGTGGAATCCCAACGGACCCAAGGTTTCCGGGTTTTCCGGGTGGTGTGCCCGAGGGCCGTATCTTAGATCAAGCGCGAGGACTAAGCCCCACGACGACCAGTCTTAACATTAAAGACCCCTCCGTATTTACAAATGGCTTGGTACTCCAAGATGGTGACAATCTTGCGGCCAGGATTCGTCTTGAACACCGGGATAACACAAGAAGTGACTCTTTAGGTCCGATTGGTCGTCAAATCAATCGTTCCACCACATATATCAACTTTGTTGTTCAACCGATTGGCACGCCACCTGTATTCGTCCCGACAGTTGACGGAAATGGCGTGTTTAATTTTAACGTAGCAGTTACGGCGAACGTGCCAATTGTTATAGATCCCCTCGTTGCAATTGGCTATGACTACGATTCTGGAGGAGGTCCCCTCTTTGGGTCTGCGAGTGTCCTCACAGATGTGGGAGATGGATTATACGACTTATTTTTGTTCGATGGGCTGAACTTCGTTTTTGCGCAAGAATTAATGGTTGGCGATGTCTTCGATTTTGGTCTCTCGGGAATTGATCAGTTCCGAATCACAGGAATCGAACCCTCCGCCGGAGTTGATCCCAACGATGCGACGGCATTCATGACCCAAGTAACTTTTGTGGAGAGCGGCCAGTTCATAGGGACCATGACACCGATAACCGAATCTGTCCCTGAACCTGCGACCATTGCTCTGATGGTCTTCGGACTTGTCGGTTTAGGTTTCGCACGGCGCAGACGGAGACTCAAAATTTGACTACCGATGTCTAACGCGTAGTCAACACAAACCCCGCTTCGCGGGGTTTTGTTATTCGTGTCGTCGTTTTCGTGAGTGACCGGTTTCGGCTGTAATGGCGGTACAACCGGACGCTCAAATGAACAATTTCTGATCGACTCCAACAGCCGCTCCTGGCCGAACCCAGCAGTTGAATATTGATGGGTGCAAGCCACCCGAAATAATCACGCCTGGGTACTCGTCGCCTTGTCTAATGAGCCTTACGGGCACGAATGAAGGCACTCATGAACCTGCCCTCGATGTTCGGGGCGATTGCATCGGCGTCGAGACCCGCAGCGGTCAGAAACTCACGTGCATCGCTCGCCTCGTAGATCCGCGTGGGTTCGACCTCGATGGCCTCGAACCCCGCTTCCGTGAGTTTGCTCCGATATTCCGATTCCTCCAGCGCACCGGCGACACAGCCGATCCACAGCTCCACGTTGCGTCGGATCTCAGCGGGCACTTTCCCTCGCACCACGATATCGGACACGGCGAGACGGCCGCCCGGTTTAAGTACACGATAAGCCTCCCTTAGAACCCGTTGCTTGTCGTTGGAGAGGTTGATCACGCAGTTGGAAATGATGACATCGACCGAGTTGTCTGGGAGCGGTACGTTCTCGATCTCTCCTTTGAGAAACTCTACATTCCCGACCCCGGCCTGCTTTTGATTTTCGCGCGCCAGGGCCAGCATCTCATCGGTCATATCGAGTCCGTAGGCCTTACCGGTCGGACCCACCCGCCGGGCCGAGAGGAGCACATCAATGCCTCCGCCGGAGCCGAGGTCGAGCACGGTCTCCCCGGGACGGAGTTCCGCCAGCGCGGACGGATTACCGCAGCCTAGGGATGCGGCAAGGGCATCCTCAGGTATCGCAGAAGTTTCGCCGGATGTGTAGAGATTAGAGGTGATGGGATCGCAGCCCCCGCCGCGCGAAGGCACGTTGCCACAGCAGGCGCTTTCGCCGCTGGAGACGCGCTTGGCTGCTTGAGTGTATTTCCGTTTAACGGTTTGTTTCATGTCTGGGGTATTGTTCATGCTGGGTTTCCTGCTTCACGGACGTCGAAGATGGGGGTCTTGCGTGGTTGGGACGAATTCACAGGGCGAAAGATTGCTGAATCAAGCCGAGTTTGTCTTGGGCGGTCGGCGTTCACAGGGAATAGCGTCTTCCCCCAGCGTGAGGACGCAGTGTTCCTCTAGAATCTTGCGAAACGCGGCGCGGCCCCGATGCAGCAATACCCGCGCGTTGGCCTCCGACAGATCGAGCTGGGCGGCAATCTCCTTGTGGGTGAGACCAGCCATGTCATGCAGGGCGACCACCTCTCGCTGAGGCTGTGGCAACCTGATCAGGTATTCCCCGATGCAGCCCGACATCTCTTTCTTGAGCGTGCCGAGTTCTACATCCACGCTTTGCCCGGCCATTTCCTGTATGTCCTTTGTATCGCATGTTAATTCGGGAGTACGCTAGGGAACGGAAATGATCGCGGACGACGTTGAGGGCAATGGCGCACAACCAACTACGGTGGCTCGCCTCGCCGCGATGAGCGCTGGCGGTGCGTTGGGCACGCACAAACACCTCTTGTGCCAGATCCTCATCTCTAACGAGCTTCAGCACGAAACCGTGCACCGCAGTTTGATGCGCAATCATCATTTGGTCATCGTCTTTCATCATGCTGTGCCTCGTCGCGTGCAAAGGATCTGCACCGCTAGCGCAGCCTAGCATGGCGGTGTAGGGTGGACAATGTGCGCCATGACCGCCACGATTCAGCAACAGGCGGAGTCTTTTTTCTCTCGATCGGTCATACGCAGGCAGTGTTCCATCATCTGCCACATCATGGGGCCACAACGGCAGTTTTCCATCATTTCCGCCATTTCCTCCGGTGTCGGAATTGATGCTTGGTCGAGTGTCGAGGCCCGATCCGGGTCTTGTGTCGTTTTCGTCGTCATAACCATGCTCCTGACTGTGTCATTGATAAAGATGTATACATATCCTTAGACGACCGCGGAAGAAAAATTGTTACAGCACACTCATTTCCCTCCAGTGACCAAGTGAGTGCGACAACGTGC
>CALZGZ010000214.1 GCA_945787105.1 uncultured Gammaproteobacteria bacterium | reverse complement strand
TACGCAAGAGTTCGTAGGCACGAGTTCCAAAAAGGGACTTTGAGCAGATTTGGCACGGATAGCGCGATTTTTGGTGAGTAGAGCGGCCGGCCAGCCTATTTGCAGGCAAATGGAAGTTGACAACCTGGCGACAACGTCAGCCACGTCGATCTTCAATGATGCGATTATGGGCGATTCGGCCCACGTTCACCGCGCGACGATTCGTAAGAATCCATTCAATTTCCTCGGTCCCCTCGTTCTTGCCGGCGTCGATATTCCAGGCCGGTTTACACTTTTCTTCAGGAAACCCCAAGTTCGTCGCCAATCGGATTTCGATAGCATAGAATGACGAAGTCCGATAGCATAGAATGACGAAGAAAGAATCCTAGTAAGAATAAGAACAAATAGTGATCAAATTTTTCCTACCGATAGCACATCCTCCTCAGGATTTGAACAATGATACGGAGAAGATCACACATTTAAATTCGTTCATCGCCAAACTGTTGGCAGATACAGAGGCGTTTTCGCCCTTCAACGCGATCCGTCATTATAAAATCGACGCGTTCGCGAATATTCTGATACCCGACGCCTTTAAACGCATCACTGCCATGTGGAAGGGATCACTATCACAATTCGCAGTTCCCAATTCAGAGAAGTTGTACACACTTGCAATAGACGTAAATCACGCCGATGAATTAAGAAGAATATTGCCCCAAGATATTCCCTACCCAAATCGTATGGTGATTGGCCCCATAGAGCTAGAACCATCTCTACACGAGTTTTTTGAAACTCAGTCCAAAGCGTCAGTACCAGTTGAGGCGGGCGATGTTCTTGGAGAGCTCGAAGGGGATACCGTGGCATTTGGATTCTCGCATCGTGGATTTGGAGCGAATGAATGGTTTTTGGATCCGGAATGTGTTTTCCGATTGGTGCATGAAGCCAGGCTCTGGGATTTACCCATTGGGGCACCTGTGCCTTTGGTCCAGTCTGCAGCGCAAAACGTAATTAGATACGCAAAACGACCAAAACATAATATTCGGCCCAGGTATCTAATACTTGAGTATCACATTTCGAACCTCAAACACGAATTGCATTTCGCACATGGCCACGTCGCCGATGACTGGGTTACGTTTTTATCAAACGAGAAGCTCAAAATCAGAGTGGGGGAACTGCCTCAAAATGCTACTGCAACATTAAAAGTGACAGATAAAACGGCGGGAGCTCCTGTGCGTGCTCCTTTTACCAAGACCTCATCGACCGGTGAGTTTGAGTTCACGCCGGACGTTGATTTGCGCCCCGAACACCCCATTTACCATCCGGGAACGGCGGGTAACGGAACAGACGAATGGAACCGGGAATTATGGTATGCGTTTCGTGTCACCACTAGCGTAGGCGGGGCGGAAAACTTGTTGTCGTTTGAAATATCTCAAGACCCCAAAGACCGGGTAAGACAAGAGTACATTTTTCACTCACCACCGTATCAAACACAATCGGTCGGTGAGATTCCACCGAGAGGTTTGTTTAAGAAAGTAGTTGCGCAGCCCGATGAGGTCAAACGGATTGACCCAACGGTAATGAGGACCGATAACTACGTGACTGTGAACAAGGGCGAGCGACTTAGGGTCACTCCCAATGCCGATGGATTATTGCAAGTGGCGCAGTACATTCGGCGTCGATACCATTATCATCAATTCGAAGCCATTTCTCCACATCCATTAGACAAGTGGCACACTGCAGACATAAGAATACTGCGTGCATGGGTTAACCCTGAGCGCAACGAGTTGGAAGGTCGGGAAATAGACGATGCTACGCAATACGGATTCACGTTGGAATTGGCACCGTTTCATCTAAATACCGATCCGTCGCGAACCATGCAGATCGTGCGCCTGAAAGATGCCTGTCTCGATTTCATGAATGCGATTGGGACAATGAATAGCGGCACACCGTTTAAGGATTTATCGGTACGAATGATCGTCACAGAAGGTGCGAACCATCATGAGATTTGGCGTTGGGCGCCAAACAACTTGCCTGATGGTACAGTCATGTCGGGGTTCGCAGCGGCTTTCGGTAGTATCACGCCCATTTTGGATGACGCTGTCGTGTATCCGTCTACTACGTCAGTGATTGTTACTTGGCAGCCACAAAACTTGCTTGCTGAATTGCAATATCCAACCACGGAAACCTATCCCACACTCCCCACACCAGATCAGTTTACGAACATAGTCCTCTACGCTGAAGAGGAGAATTCTAGTGTCGCTCAAGCCGATCAGGCCGCCCTTGATGACGTCGCCGAAACGTTGCTGCGTTGGCTCAATCATGAGAGTACGACTAAAAACGATATCAATCAAAAGATTGCAGTAGGCAATCCGGTGCGGTTTTTAGAAATGATAGGGGCGTCAAACAGCAACTCAACAAAAATTAGATACCTATTCACAATATCTCATGGTTACCCTGGGTATTTGGTGCTCACTAACTATGATCAAGATGATCCCGTGCGCAACCCTCCTTTGTTGCCTACAAATCAAGCCGCAATAAAAGCCGATCAAGTGTTGGACGGTCTGCGCTTGATATTCGGCGAAAAGGTGGTTGACGATCCAGAGAATCCGTATTTCTTTACCCATCATAGCGTGCATGTCGAAAATCTCTTTGTACTGCCGGACGACATAAAGCGACGATTGCGGCATGTATTTGCTCAATCTGAAGGCGTCGTTTTACTGGGATGTGATACTAATACCGACGAAAGTCTAGCGTTCGCGCAAGGGCTGTCTGAGGTATTGGATCGTACCATCTATGGAACCAGCGAATTGAGTTGGATTCTCGCGCGTGACGCGCAATTAAATTGGAATATCAGCCAAGGCTACCGTAGAGACGGGATACATCGGGAATCGATTGTGTTGCCAAAAAGTGCAGGAACTGAGTTTCGCCGCAATCCGTTTTCGACCGATGAGGAGCTTTCTCATATCAACTATATTCATATGTACAAGCACTTTCTTAAACCGGTGACGATTTAAGAAATCGCCGACGGTAAATACTGATGAATGATTTGGCTAACACTTCTGTTCTGGTCCCGACTTCTAGTGTGGTTGCGTCAATCGTTCAGAAATTCATTGACGATGATCTAAACCTGAATGCCGTGCATGAATGGCTATCGGCAGTAGACTCCCAAGATTGGTATACCGATGGTTTTGTCATTGAAGATGATTTTGACAGCACGGTCTTTCGATTCTACGTGGCAAGCTCTACACCATCACTTGCACTTCCGATTCCGAATACACCGCAATTCAGTGTTTCTCTGAGTCTGAGTGACGCCGATGCTTCCCAAGAAATTGCAATGGCGATCCAAGATGACCTTGAATGGATAGAATGGCGAAACCTTGGGCTTGTCGTGAACTTCAGTCCGAGTGTTCTCATACCATTGGACAACTCAGAGAATTCAGTATCGATTCGCTTCGATGCCACTGTTCGACTGTTCAGCGATGGGCGGGTGCAGGTCATACCATACGCTCACTTGTCGGTGCCTCGCAGTCGAATCGCTAATACAGATGTTGCGGTTGAACTCCATGACGTTCGCTTTGCACTCGGTGATTCAAATACGAAGACGCTGGCTGTATTGGGATTTTCCACTCCGTTCACTGGTGCTTATGCAAAAAGTGGCAGCCTACAAATTTTACCAATGTGCACTTTTTCGGGTGCTGCGGGTTTAACGCTCGCATTGAATCAAGTGGCCGCCGGCCGCGACGGTGTTTCGTTCCGCGCACAGTTGTATCGCGTGGCCGAGACAGATGGCGTCCTAATCGGTATCAATTCACAGTTACCGGGCTCCATTTCAGGGGTTGACTGGTCGTTTGCTGTGAAGTCTGTTGAGATCGATGTGTTTAACAACCTGCCCAATCGATTTGACGTTGGCGTTTTACTGGCGATGCCCCTGTTTGATGTTGTATTTGAAGCGCAATTCGGTGTGGTGTTTCATTCTGCGCTCGCAGGTTACCGGTACAGTTTACGTGCGTCTTCAGTCGGCCCAGTTGAAATGCTGATAGGTGGTACTAAATTGTCCGTTTCATCCCAGCAATTTTTCGGCGAGTTGCACGGTGGAGAGATTCACTTAGACGGAGAGGCGGGCGAGATCTCACTCACTGGTGGTCCAGTGAGTTTGACCGCGCATAGTGTTCGTACCAGTCTTGTTCACAGCGAAACACTCTTAAGACTCGCATTTGAAGTCAGTGGTCTGGACTTGGGACCGCTCGGAATGGTGGAAAACACGACGGTGGTGGTTGGTAAAGCGCAGGACGACAGCACCAGTCAGCATTTCGTCCAATTTGAAGGTGCAGTCGCCTGGACTGACGTCAAAGACCGTTTGCAGATACCTAGTCACTTTCCGCAACCGCCAGATGATATCGAGGCGAGTTTCAAGTTGTGGTGGGAAGATGACGATAACGGGACAACAAAAGTAAAGCTGCAACTTCGTGCCGCGGTAAATGACGTTGATGCACTGTGGCAATTTGTGGACGAGGGGTTTCGACCTGTCCTGCAATCCGCTGAATTGGAGCTACTCGTCGAATATGACAATGCTACGCAGTTTCACGCTGCATCATCGAGTGGTAATTTTAGCGGTGCTTTTTCCATTGCGTTGCGACTTGGCTTGCCTCCTTCACTCATCGAACAACTTAATGCAACTAATCTAATTGCCCTAAATACCGGTGACGAGACCGGGTTGGTTGACGCCAAGATGTCTGCCTCGCTAGATGCCAACAATCAGCCGACGTTTTCCATTGCCATCGAAAATCCACTAACGATCGGTATCAATCTTCCGGGTTTTGAACTACCACAAGCACCCATTCACATTGAAATCGACACCATCGCAATCGATTCACAACCTGCAGCCGAGTTTGATGGTGGTTTTGCCTTTGCAGGAAAATTTAGGTTGTTATATGTCGATCCGCTGGATGCGGGTTTACCCATACCACCACCGATGGCGGGACATATTAAGAGACTGCTTGAATCCGTTGGTTTGGACGACGTGCGCGGTAGTGCAAGTCTTACGGCGCGCTTTAAGGCAGAGCGTTCGGCATTGTCAATCATGTGCCAATTTGATTCCCCGGGAATCGGTTTAGACCTAGATTTGTTTGACATGCTCGCCGGTGCCGCGCGCGTTATACCTGCACCGGATGGCTTAGGCGCTGACGCCAATGAAATCGATCTTGATATTGAAGTCGGATTTGAGCTGCGCCGAATCGCACTCGAGCTGGGCTCCTTGAATGCTAACGACACGAGTCGTATGGAACTGCAATTGGTGGCAGGTTTTCATTTCGCAGGTGTGCACACCGATATTGAATTCACATTATCAGACAAAGAACTCTCGTTCGGATTTGCCGAACTGGCTATCCCCATCAAGATCCCGGAATTACCCATGCGCCTGGACGATCTCAATCAGTTACGAGGGGACGGTGGGTATTGGGATTCACAGAAGTGGTTAAACGAAGTGGAACCACAGATCGAGTTGGAGCTGGCGCAACGCAGTAACGACCTCAGTGGATATCAATCCGAGATTGTATCCCTCGAACAAGAACTACCGACGCTGGACGACGGCCCCGAGCGCGCGCAGAAGGCGGCGCGCTTGAAAGAACTCAAAGAGCGGGAAGTACCGAAGGCCAACGAGGCCTCGCTGCACCTGAGTGCCAAACGCTTTTTGATGGACGGCATCTTGTTATTGCACGGCCTGATGTCGAGTCCGGCCAGTCGCAACCAGTTTCAACAATACGTCCAAGTCTATCAAGGCATGGTCGATGCGACATTGGGTTCCATCCACGGCGACACGCAATTGGTGTTCGTGTTGTCCGACATCAAGTTTGTGTTGCCGTTTGATAACCCTTCGGACATTCGGGTAGAGGGTGGTGCCCAGATCACCGGGTTTGCACCCGACGATCCCTTCGCGCCGCTCGGGGATCTCATCTTTAAGCTCGGCATTTCCTCGGAGTACATTTACTTCTCCGTCGAAGGGGGAGGGGACCCGATACCGCTACCCGAACGGGGGCGTTACAAGGACGGTCATATCAATCTCAAACACATTCGCATTGCTTACGGGTACAGCAAAAACTCCTTCGCCGTCGCCTTTGCCGGTGAATTGAGATTACCGCCGGCGTTAGTCGACGATGCCGATACCTCGAATACAATTGGTTTTGGTGTGCGCCTGCCAGTGCAATCGCGACTCGCATTCAATCTCGATTTGATACCCGTCGTGCTGGGCGAAGTGGATTTTGTCATTCCGCTGGTCAAATTCGATGTGGACTTACGCCATCCCGATACGTCAGGACTCGTGGATCCACGCACCTGTACACCAGCCTGGGATGGGTTACAGCTGATTGTCCCGGACGTCGTTCGATTAGGGTTTAAGAAAGCGAAGTTCTCACCGTTCTTCGGTCCGATCCCCGCACCGAATTACAACACGAGTTACGACATCATGCTGGGGAACCAAGACCACGGCATGACCTTTGTATGTGACAACCTTCTCCTCATCACGAATGTATTGGGTCAGTACCCGATTCCGTTTATTGCCGACGCCACTCCGTATTTCGACAACCAGTGTGTGAATGTCCGAGTGGCCGGCTTCGGGGTTAATTTTAATGTGCAACGCCCGTTCCCCAATCCATCACCCATGGCCATCTTCGAAGTGATGGGGTTGTTATCGGATCCGAGCATGCCCATCGATCCCAACGGCGCGCTCGCCAATTCCATGCGTGCCACTATCGAACAGGCGTATATCACGTTGCCCCCCTACGTGGTGCGCATGTTTCCAGAACTCGGCACCGTGGTCGAGCGTGAAGTGAATTACACCCTCAATCTCGGCACCATCATCACCATCGCGCAGAATTTGGCCCCGTGGATTGAGGCGACGCTACAAACAGCACAAGACGATGCCACGCGTGTGCAGACCTTGGTGCAAGAGGTCATCGACAACCCGCCCGATCTATCGCCATCGAATGTGTTGGCCATGTTGCCTGCAGCCTTGCGCTGTTTTCACCTGGAGGGTTCGTTTGGTGGTTTTAATGCGAGTGCGGTGATTGCCTTGATGACCCAGGCGGAAGCGTTCGCCGAATTCGATCGGCGCGACAGTCCGCCTATCCCCGGACCCTTGGCCACGGTATTAAAAGAGACCTTTGCACAAAACCATTTGCGTGACTGGCAGATTGTCAACCAAGGCCATCGCCGACCGGCGTGGCGGGTAGTCAATGGCGAATTGCGGCAAACGTCGAATAGCCATCGTAATACATTACCCGTTCGTCCTGGTACCTTTGTCAAACATACTAATACCAAAGTCAGCGAACGCTTTGTATTGAGTGCGGTGTTGCGTTCCGAGCGCGGCGGGATAGGCTTCATGTTCGCGTTGCGCGGCGACAACCAGTACTACCGTTTCGCCCTGTTCGATAACGGACGGTTTGAATTGCTCAAAGTCAACGATGGATCGCACACTGTCTTGTTCGAAAGTCAATCATCGGGGTTGTCTCAATCTCGGTTCAATGTCGTGATTGCGGTCGAACCGACACGCGTGGTGGTACCACCGGTGCGTCCAACACTGCCGCATCCATCGCGTCCACGCCGACCACGGAGATCTGCCGCAAGCCAGCGCATTCGTATCACTATCAACGGTGATCAATGGTGCAGTGTGATCGATGGCGACCAACCGATCACTGCGGGAACGGTGGGACTGTACTGCTGGAACAACACAACCGCACGCTTCGACAACATACACGTGTACGCCCGTGGCACGACGCCATCGCTTGAAGCCGGTCAAGCCGCGACGACAGAGACCGCCTTTGCCTACACACCTTCGCTACCTGCCCATGACAAACCGCTGTTTGATCCGCTGGACCCGGATAATAATTTGTTTACCACGGAGGCCTTCGCGGGTTTCGATGCCAGTGTGCTCGATCATGTTGAGAACCCGTCCGATGATGCCATTGGTGTGGTCACGGCTGCACAGGTCAATGTGTTTGATCAACAGGTGTTTCGCTTTCTCGGTTTTCTCTTCACCGATGGGCATTTCAGTCTAGTCAGTGAACTCGGTATCGAGCCACTCGCGTTGCGTGTTGCGGGTATGCAAGTTCCATTGCCACTCACCTTCCAAGGGCGGTTGATCTTAAGTGGCCAGTCTAAAGGCGCTGACACCACTGCGGCGATTACCGCCCAAGGTTGGGCCGAGTGGGTCGTATTACCGTCGGTGCTCACGGTCAAAGCAGGGCGGCCCGACTCACCGGTTTCGTTAACACTGCATAGCGATAGTCGGTTTGCACTGCAAGGGAGCGGTGAAGCGTTGTTTTTCAACGGTTCTGCGACAATAGCGGGGCAATACGACATCTCGGACACGCATTGCTTCTTGCGGGGCGGTTTTGATTACCGTCCCAACTATTTCATTGCCGGCAAACGCGTAGTCGATCTGCGATTGAATGCGTCGGGGCGGGTCGGTCCTGGCCAGCAGTTCGCATTCAGTGGGGAAGGCGACATTGCCATCTTGGAGAACGAAGCGGTGAGTGTCGAAGCCACGGTCTCACAGGATACTATTGCCCTGAAGACGGTGCTGGAGTTTCCAAAGTGGAATGAATTACCCATCGATGAAATGCGATTGGCATTGCAAGGCACCGTGAAATTTGATGGCGCCAGTCAACCCGACTTTCACCTGCAAGGTGAGGCTTCATTAGAAGGGTTTAAGAGTCCGGGTGGCAATGGTCTGCGTATCGAGGGTGTCGGTGGCATCCAATCACAGGCGGGACAGCTCACCACCTATGTTGGCGGCGCGATGCGCTGGCAGAACCGGGATTGGTTGCGTGGGCGCATCGAACTCGGCACCGAAGGAGTGCGCATAGAGGGGGCGACATCGTTTGCATTGGACCTACTCGATCTGCCCGATAATCTCAACACGCAACTGGCGAGTTTGTATTTCGCCATCGACATCAGCGGTCATTTCGGCTTAAACCAGGCGGGGCGACTGACCGAGTGTGGCTTACAGACGCAATGGGTACTAGCGGTCAAGTTACCGGGCGCGGACGAGCAGTTGATCCCTTTTGCCATGCAAACCATGGATATCAATCTCGACAACTTGAATGTCACCAATCAGTTGGTGAAACTCATCGAACTGATCACCTTCGATGCGTTGAGCGTATTGCCGATCGGTGATATCACAATACCGGTACCCCAAGTCACACCCACATCGCACGCGAGTTTGTACGTGTCCACGGTGAACGAGGGTGGTGGTTCGCGCAGCATTTCGACGCTAAAAACGCGCTCCGGAACGGCTTCCAACGATTTGTTTCGGATTCCTACCTCAATTGGCACGTCAAGCACAACTTACTCAATCGACTTGGGCCCAATAGCCGCGGGCTTGGGAATTCCTGATCCCAGCGTCACGGTGACGACGCCGTCTTTGTCAAATCGTCGTTCGTTTTACATTGGGTCAGAAAGCATTAGTTTGCCAAGCATTCCTGTGCCAAACTTGTCCGCAACGCATACACCGGGTGCAGTGAAGGTATTTGAAGTACCGACTGATTTTCATTTTGATTTTTCTAACCAATCATTGGGTAATCTTCTAACCCATCTCGATTGCACGGTGTCGCTTGGTTGGAAGGGAATGGATCTCGGCATCGTGGTGACAAAGAACAACAAGGACAAATTCACACCGTTTCGGAAGATGTTTGGTTGATCGTAACTGTACAAATTAGAATGAATCAGAATAGCCAATTTTGATTTACGGTTGTCGATAGTCGCGGACTAGCGGAAACCCACCAGTACGATTTGTTAAATCACATACTGCGACTCTATGGCAGCGCCGCACCTACTGCGGATTCTAGACGGTGTTCAAACCGGGACAAATTGCATATGAGGAACGGAAACCCCGATTACTATCATCCGTGGCGAACACACCAGTCCTTGGATCGCGACGCGCCGGACGGTCGTCCCGTACGAGCAGCGAAACCCTGCAACGTTTTTGAATTCCCGGCCGTCCATGGCCTTCACCATAGCTATCTTCCGAAGGCTGCATGAATATTCGGGACCGACAGGTGTGGCACTGCGCGGGGGCCTTGCATTCGCTGTGGCCGCCCGGCCGCGCCGGGCTGGTGTCTTCTGTTGGCGTAGGGCGCTGTTGGGAGCAAACACGCCGTGGAACCGGGTAAGGTTAACCCGGAGTTTGGGCACCAGGGCGGCCAGGTAGGCGATGAAGTCCAGCGGGCCTTGCACGGCATGCCGCACAAGTTTCCTGCCGAGAATAAGGGCTCTATAATCCCAGATCTTGGTTACATCGTGAGATAGAACGCGAAACTAGGAGGGAAAATGACTGAGCGCTCAATACTAAAAATGGTTGCCGTGCGGGCACCGCGTCCACTCGCCGTTCTCAATAGCATCGACTACAACGAACTGTCGAATACCGAGTTCCGCGGTGCTCTTGCCGGAGCAGACTCCGTTAGCGACGTTCGGGAAATGGCCAATGGATTTCTGAAATCCGATGAATTGTTCACCAACCGCTACCCCGGGGCACTGGAGGCGCTGGTGGATGCGAATTCGATGTTGTATCGAAAAGCCAGCGACCCAATCCAGCGTAACGAGGTCGAGGCCGTAATAAACAGTCAGCCCGTTTCAATCAAGCAACAATTTCAGGACCTGCCGCAAATTGAAGCGTCGCTGCTCGACAGCGTCCTGGCGATGATGGTGGCGCCGGCCGCGAGCTCGGAAATGAGAAACAACGCCCAGCTGGCAAGCCGTTCGTTCTACGTGATGAAGAACGTGATTGGCGGGCAGGTCGTTTCCAAGGCAGCGCTGGGGGCACCCTTGATTCTGCCGGTTCTCGGCGCTCTGGCAGCTGCGCAAAGTGATATCCGGCCCTCCGGAGTGGGTGATCTACTCATCGTCCGGGAAGACCTGCTGGGGTATGAGCGCGAGGAGATCGCACACGTGGAGAACGTGATGGCCACGGAAACCAGGCGACGGATCCACCGCACCTTGGATCGGGTAACGGAAACCCACACCACGGAGGTCGAGACATCTGCGGAGACGACCCGCGATCTCGAGAGTACCGAACGCTCGGAATTGTCGTCGGAGATGGATCGTTCGGTGTCCGAGTCGATGTCGCTGTCATTGGGTACCTCGATCTCCGCCAGTTATGGTCCGGTCGTATCGGTGGATGCCAGTGCGGATTTTAGTTATGAAACTGCCAAGGAAGAGTCGAGCCGTATAGCCAGCAACTTCACTCAGGAGGTCATCGACAAATCCGTCACCACGATGACCGAGCGGCGAAAGGAAGTTACCACGATCACGATTCTCGCCGAGACTGAGGAAACCAACTCCCATGGTTTTGAAAATACCGCGGCGAACGGCGACCATATTATCGGGGTCTATCGGTGGCTAAGTCAGCGCTGGAAGGCGCAAATCCTGAATTACGGACGCCGCCTGATGATGGAGTTCATGGTTCCCGAGCCGGCGGCGGTCTGGAACAAGAGCCAGGAACAGAACCTGGAGGTCGAGACCATTGCGTCGCCGCCACCGGACTTTAACATACTGCCAACCCAAATTACGATCAGTAACTACGACAACTATGCGCACACCTACGGCGCTAGCAACCTCACGCCACCTCCACCGACCACGCAATACATCAATGCAACGATCGACATACCCGAGAGTTTTCGTGGAACGATCGGCAACAAGGAGTACGATGTAAAGAGCAAGATCCAAACCATTCCCTTGCCGGACGGGTACGTGGCCACCCACGTTCACGCGAAGGTGGAATACGGTACCTTTGTCAAAGACAAGAACGATGAGCCGCATAAGGTGAAGGTCATTGCCGGCGGCATCCGCGCAATGAACTGCGAGGATGGCGACGGTTTTGGTGATCTGGATAGTATCCGTGACTCGCTGGAAGTCGCGGTCTATCTCTACGATGTCACCAATGCGGTGGTGGCGCTCAAGATCTGGTGCGACCGCACCGACGAACACTATGCGAGCTGGCAGATGGAAAACTACGCTCGCCTGCGCGATGCCAATGCCCAGGCGCAGTCCGCCTATGAGGCGGATCTGGCGGGAGCCAAGAATAGCCAGAGCGTGTTGCAGTCGGACATGCACCCGGACCGCAAACGGGTTATTGAGCGGGAGGAACTAAAGCGCGGGGCACTCAATCTGCTGACGCGCCAGGGGTTCGAGGACTTCGACTCGGTCTCCGACGATAACATCCCGGCAATCGATGTGGATGAAGCGATGAAAGAAGGTCGTTTTGTCTCATTTTTCGAACAGGCGTTTGAATGGATCAACATGACCTATCTGTTCTATCCCTACTTCTGGGGTAACAAAGACCGCTGGTACGATCGTTTGGGGTTGACGGATTCGGACACCGACTTCGAGGCATTCCGGCGCGCCGGTTCCGCCCGGGTTCAGGTGCCTGTACGGCCAGGATTCGAGCGCGCGATTATCTTCTATTTGGCCACCGGCCATATCTGGGGTGGCAAGGATGCGCCGGTGATCGGCTCACCGTTGTATGTTCCCATTGTCGAGGAAATTGCGGAGAGCAAGGACGTATCCATCGACGATGCCGAGGAATACGGCGACCCGTGGGAATATACGGTTCCCACCAGCCTGGTGGTGCTTGAACAAGACGCATCCGCTATCAGTAATTAGCGAGGCGACCCCATGGCGCGAGCCAGCGATGGCTACGGCATCCTCGTCGATGAGCTGATCCCGGCGACTGGGGAAGGCCGTATCTACGCCCTCGGCTCCAGCACCGGCTGGAACGGGGTGCCGGCGTTGCTGGACTACATCAGTTGGACCGGTCCCGCCTGGAGCGATACGGGGGTATGCCCGTGCGCCTGGGCCCTGGTGCCGCCCCTGTCGGACCGAGGCACCTACACGCTGGTAATCATTGCCGCGCCACAGGTCCGGATCAATCGTGAGTATCGCGCTACCCGGGCATGCGACGGCTGCCATTATCCCGACGAACCGATCTACCCCAATCTCACGGTGTTCGTCATCCGCACGACCAGCATCGACGTCGTCCCACAACCCGGGGATCGGATCGACTACGACGCATTTCTGCAAACCCGCTATCACCGGGAAGACGGTAGCCTGATTGAAGATGCCATGGCGTCCCCGCCTGCCCGATCGATCGCCGTCAAGCAATTGCCCTCCGGTGTGGCGATACAGCACGAATCGGAACACTGGCAGGTACTTGCCAAAGCACGCAGCGACGACGAACCGAGCGGCTATTCGTTGTTGTTGTTTCCAGATCCGATGGCCTACGCGGTGCCCCGTGCGCGTTCGGTCATTAACGTGGCGTTTAATCGCGCCGAAAGCGTTTCTTTGAGCGGCACTCAGCAAACGAGCTTGATGGTCCTGGATCCGCGAACCTTTCACGAAGTGCGCCTCTACGAGGACCAGGTCTATCGTCTGGATCAAATTCCATTGCCGGAGCCGCCAGTTCCACGAGTGTCGGGCAAATTGATTACTACCGCTACCCAGTATGTGGGGGTCTCGTGGTGGCTGGTGTTGTTTGCCAATACTGCCCCAACAGTGGCCTATTTGGTCTTGTCCTTTCTCCCCGGGGTGGGCGAAATCCTGGACGTGGCCGAGATGGCCAGCATTGCCCTGCGCGGCAAGGACCTACTTGGCGACGACGCCGGTGCGGGTTCGTTTACTCTCGCCGGCGCCAGTCTGATTGCCGGGCCGGTATTGGAGGGTGCGGAAAACGCCCGCAAGGTCCAAAAGTCCATTGACGAACTGGGACTGAATGTCAAGGTGTTCGACGACCTGGGAAACATGCCGCCGGCGTTGAAAAGAGAAATGCTGGAGCAGACATCGCCGATCGTGAAGGCTGCAACCAATTCTCTGGGCACCGCGGATCAGGCAAAGCTCGCCGGTGGCCTGGCCAAGGCGGCCACCGAGAAAGACGTGGTAAAGGCCGCCGACACGGTGAAAGAAGTTATCGATGCGGGTGTAGATCGCTTGGTCAAAAGCGGTGACTTCGTTCCGTCCCCGATCGTCGCGGATCTAACTCACGATATTCATCCCGCGCATATCGCCAACTTCGCCGAGTTGAGCACCGAGACCAAATATGTGGTCAATGTCGCGGTGGACGGTATGCGCAGAACGGCGGACGCGGTTGGTCCTGATACGTTGAAACTCTACGACGACGGTCTGTCGATAATGCGCATCGCTGATCAACAGTTCTGGGACGAATACGTCGAACTGGTTGAGGAGGCGGCGGTTTACCGCTTGATAACCCCGTTGGGCGACAATTTCCGCCATCCGGTGCTACGAGACGGATATCAACACTATAAGCGCGCCAAGGGTGATGACGCCCTGTCGCCCTTGAAGTGGTTGTCATATCAATCGGGCAAGAGTCGCTACCGCAAGGTGCTGACCTCCCACCTTGGCGACAACGGCTACCAGAATGTGAAACGCGTTCTGGATGGCAAGGGGCAGCGCATGACTCGCGTGACCGCGGAAAATATCGATGAGGCGGTGCGGGTGCTGGAAGCAATCGGCATGGAGCGGGCCGGTATGATATTTACATATCGCGCGCTGCGTGAACATACCAAGGGCGTCGGCCGCGTCCTGGAGGTCGATCACATGCTGGAAAAACGCTTCGAGAAGTTATTCGGGACGTTCACCATTCCGCGTGATGACATTATGTCAACCATCGTTCCAAAGAATGCCTGGATTCGCGAAGAATTAGCCAAGCGGGGCTGGACCGACTTCTCCTACGATCACCTGACCAAGACCCGGTTGATGAATCGTTATATCCCCCATCACCGGGAAGAATTCTTTACTGTCGAAGAAATCTACATGGCCCACGAGCTGGTCCTGGTGCACGAACTTGGTCTGCCCCCGAAACAATTTACCGCCATAATGGACGACCTGTGCATCAAGTTGGCGCAGTCCAGGGGCCGAAGATTTACGCCCAAGAGCACACCATCCAATGTGGCGCGGGCGACGTTGGCCCAGACTGCGCAGCGCACGGAACCGGCGGTGATCTGGTTGCGGGACCCGGATCCCGATTTGCTGGGCTTTGAGATTCCACCGGATGTGCTGAGTTACATGCGGGCAACCGCACTCTGAAGGCGCAACGCCCCCAAGTGGTCTCGTGCTGGAGTCCGGTGACGCCGGTGGCCCGCGAGCTGGGATTAGCGGGACAGAATTTAATTCCGTCCCCATCGGTAGTCCTCGATACACGCAATCACTTTGACGCAGCCACCACACTCGTCGTAGGTCTCGATATCGATTTTGAACCCGCGTCGTCACGCAAACCAGACACTGAAGTAGGGGTTTCCTGAAAATTTGCGCCGAAAGTCCAGATAAGAAAAGGGAGCGGTTCATCTATGGGGGTGTTATGTGACGCTTGAGGTAACGGTAGCGCTACCGAAGCCAGGATACCACCGCCTGAATTTGTCAGCGAAGGGTCCATCTCCGACCTCGATACGGACCTGAAGCAGCAGATGGGCGCCATACTTTGACCAGCGGATTTGCTGAGATTTCGACATCTGCTTGTCGATCAGTTGGTTAACGGTCGACTCGATGAAGGATGTCGAGATACGTGCTCCGGTTCTGTAACGCTTACCGTAGTTTACGAGGGAGTCGGCGTTATTTTTGAGGTATTCGAG
>CALZGZ010000213.1 GCA_945787105.1 uncultured Gammaproteobacteria bacterium | reverse complement strand
GTGGCGTAATTCCTATGCCAGCTGCGTGGCAACGAAAAAGCTAGTTCAACCACGGCCCGGTCCAGGAAGGGCGCACGGACTTCCAGCGAATGGGCCATGCTGGCGCGATCCACTTTCACGAGAATATCCTGAGGCATATACACAAGCGCATCAGCAAACATCATACGTGCGATATCATCAAGTAGCGTATGCTCTGGTATGCCTGGCGGTGCATGCCCCATCCCGTCAAGCCCTGGGGCAAGCTGCCGCAACTGCCCCGGCGCGAACATCAATGGTGCAAAATAAGGATTTTCCGCCTGTTGGCGGGTGACAATATCCATAAAAAGATGCGCTTTCTTTAACAGGCTACGACTATGATGCGCAGTTGGCTCGGGCAAGGCACGGACAGCCTTATGAGCAAGATGTTGTAACCCGGTGGGTAGCCGAGAATACCAACGAAGAATGTTGCGCGCTTGATAACGCTGATAGCCGGAAAAAAGCTCATCTCCACCATCACCGGAGAGTACAACTTTCACTTTCTTTGCGGCGACACCAGAGACCAGCGCGGTAGGCAACAATGAAGAATCGGCAAACGGCTGACCAACATGATCAAGCAGCAGTCGTTCAAGTTCGGCCTCATCCCAACCACGGAGTATTTCCTCATAATGCTCAGTACCATATGTATCAGCCGCCAGACGGGCATAGGCTCGCTCATCGAAGGCCGCCTCCTCGAAACCTATAGTAAAGGTCTTGAGTGTACGCCCCAGATCCTTCCGAATAATCGCGCAAATCAGAGAAGAATCAACTCCTCCTGAAAGAAAGGCACCCACTTCTACATCAGCAACCAATCGTCGTTCTATAGCTGCGGATAATTTATCCATCAATAGTAGCTGCGCCTGTTGCGGTGATCCCTTAAATTCGTCAATCGAAAGCGACCAATATTGCTGAGTAGTGGGGGTTTGGCCCGGTGTCCAACGCAGGTAATGTCCTGGTAACACTTCCTGCACAGTTCGATAGGCTGTTGTCCCTGGGAGATAGTAACCATATCGCAAGTAATCAGCGGTACTATCATGGTTTTCTTCCCATGGAGAATCGGCCAAGCAGGCTAGTGCGGGGAGTTCGGAAGCGCAGATAATTTTGTTTGAGTCGGCTCGATAATAAAGGGGCTTTTTGCCCATCCTGTCACGGCTCAATATCAACAACTTCTTTTCTGTGTCCCACAGAGCAATCGCCCACATACCCTCCATTTTCGGCAAAAATGATTCGCCACGAGTAATAAGCCCTGCAAGCACAACCTCCGTATCACCCTGCGTAATAAAATTCCACTTCGTACGCAATTCGGCCCGAAGCTCTCGATAATTGTAAATCTCACCATTGAATACCAAAGAGTACCTCTCTGCTGGATCCTGCATGGGTTGGCGACTTGCCACAAGATCAATAATAGAAAGTCGGCGATGCCCAAGCACTGCAGATTTATGGATATAGATCCCAGAGTCATCCGGTCCACGATGTGCCAACCTATCAAGTGCGCGTCCCGCCCTTTGATTCAGCTCTTCACCGCTTTTACTGGGTTGATACGAAAATATTAATCCACACATACATTCTGAATTATTCGGGATACAATGATTTGCCAGGATTAAGATGTGGCTTGATATAACTTAAGATACTTTTTTGCAGTTTCCTTCCATAAAAGTCTATTCTGAATAATGTAGTTATGTGCTTGCTTGCCTAATTGCTCCCTAATTAGAATATCTTCATGCAGGCGAGCGATATTTGCAGCCAATTGATCAATATTACCCGGCGTATACAACAGGCCAGTCTCATCATTTTGAACGATCTCTTTAACCCCATCGATATCTGTTGCGACAATTGGCAGCGCGGCCGCCATGGCTTCTAAAATCACGTTGGGCCTGCCCTCGCTACTGCTTGCAAGAACAAATACATCAGATTCACCAAGGATTGACGGTATCTGTTCTGGGTTCATTTTGCCGAGAAACTGAACTTTTTCACTCAACGAATAGTCACGTATCAACTTCAAAAGTCTATTTTTTTCAGGGCCATCGCCCACGATCTGCAAAACAATATCGGGAAGATCCTTTAATTTCGATAACGCACGGATTATTTGATCTATGCCTTTACGCGGGATCAAACTACATACAGTAACAATCGTGAAAACATTCGAGATTTCATATGTATCTCTTTTGAATCCAACGTCAAGGAATGTGTGATCTATTCCATTCTCGATCACACTTAATTTGTTCCGGTATGCGGGGAAAGAATTACCGACTCGGTCCAGCATCGCGTAGCTAACTGTCACTATAGATGTACTTAAATATAAACATGCGCGCAGTAACAGACGATATAACTTCGACTTATATGCTCGTGTAACATCTTCTCCCCTCAGAGTTGTAATTAGAGGCCTCCGACAAATTTTTGCCCCTAATCCTGCAACTATACTGGTGATTGCCCAGTTAGCGTGAATGACATCAGAGCTTCTCGCCGCGCGTGCCGTATGAAAAAACATCGCCATCAATAATGGCGCGACAAGAAGATAGTTTAGTTTATTGTTTTTGAGTGCTACTGGTATGCCGCCTGGCCGGTGAGCTAACACTTGGTAGTAGCTTGGCGCATATCTGAACGCGAGTATATCCACCTTACCGTTGCGGATTCGGCCATGAACTTTTTGTGTGCCTGGTGTAATAACGTTGACATGTACGTTTTCAGAAAATTGCTCACAAAGTCGGGAAATGAATATCCCGCTTGTCTCGTGCTTATTTAGCGGATAGGAAGTAGCGACAACAGTGACCTTAAGTGGTGCCAACAAAAATTCCTTGGATGGTCTTATCGTAGATTGATAATAAAATTCTGAAAATTTGTCCGCAAATAACGCGATCGATCCTACAGCGAATTATAATTAACCATATGCGGACGAAATTATGTCAACTAGTTTAGTCAATATTCGATCCCACTACATTTCGGCGGAAGGCAAGTTTTCCTTGCGTTGGTAAAGACTACGGTTTTCGCCTCGTTGTCACGTTATTGCGCGGCATTACTGCTCAGCCACAGATCTAACTAACCGTTGATCGGCACGCCGCGAAGGCCGATGATAAACCCAGGCCACGACTGGCGATTTCTCTGCTAAAACCGAACAAGGGAATCGCCCACGATTCCAATGTAGAAGGTTTAACTCAATCTAACACTGAGCGTGAAAAGTGCGCGAATTCCTAAATCTAAACAACCGGTTAGCCTCCCTTTCCCTGGCCTTGATGCACTGTCGGGGAGCACGTCGGGGCGCGGGAAATGACAAAGTTTAATGATTTGCCCCGCGGATCTGGCGCAGAGTCGCGATATTTTCTGCTATATTTAATCAAAAATACCCAATAATTATTTGGAAATCTTGATGGCGACACCGAGCACAGCCTTTCAGTTGAGTGGCTTGGCCCTGCGCCTCGTGCGGGCCGATCTCCTATCGCGAGATAATGCCGAGCAGCTACAGCAAACGGCGATTCAAAAGAGCCGTTCGTTCTTCACTCAGGTTGCGCACAGCAAGACAATCCCTACCGATCAGCTGAGTTGGGCGGCATCAGAAGAATTTGGCTTACCGCTGCTGGACGTCAGCGCGATTGATTTGGAACAAGCGCCAGTGGGATTGGTCGCCGACGGCCTGATTGAGAAGCATAATGTTCTCCCGCTGTACAAGCGGGGCACAAAGCTATTCCTGGCTATATCGGACCCCACCGATCGGCGCGCTCTGGAAGACGTCAAATTCCACACCGGCCTTGGTGTGGAACCGATCCTCGTGGACCAAGATCAATTGGCGGTGGCTATTGAGCGGGCACGTGAAGCCAACGATAGCACTTACTCTGACTTGGTCGGTGACGAAGAAGGACTCGAGGACATCGATATTTCGTCGGATGACGACGAGACCAAAGCCGAAGAGGGAATTGTTGAACAAATCGACACACCAATCGTTCGCTTTGTTAACAAGATGCTTCTCGACGCGATTAAAAAAAGCGCATCTGATATACATATCGAACCCTATGAAAAGAAACTTCGTGTCCGATTCCGAGTTGACGGTGTGCTCCACGAATTGGCATCACCACCAGTAAATCTCGCTGCGCGTATTGCCGCACGGGTAAAAATTCTCTCAAGACTCGACATCGCAGAACGTCGCGTACCACAAGATGGTCGCATGAAGCTGAGATTGTCGCGGAACCGTTCAATTGACTTTCGTGTCAGTACGCTGCCGACGCTATACGGTGAGAAGACAGTGATCCGCCTCCTCGATGGAAGCGGCGCCAAGCTGGGACTGGAGAATCTTGGGTTTGAACCTTTTCAGCGAGAATTCTATCTAGAAGCGATCAAGCGGCCCTATGGCATGATCTTGGTCACCGGACCCACCGGTAGCGGTAAAACAGTCTCGCTTTATACGGCGCTCGATATGCTCAACAAACCGGAGCGCAATATCTGCACCGTCGAAGATCCGGTGGAAATTAATGTGGCCGGAATCAATCAGGTAAATATTAATGAACGTGCCAACTTGACCTTTGCGTCTGCGTTACGGGCATTTCTACGCCAGGATCCGGATGTCATAATGGTCGGCGAGATCCGGGACCTGGAAACCGCTGATATCGCCATCAAGGCCTCTCAGACCGGTCATCTCGTGTTGTCCACATTGCACACCAATGACGCCCCCTCTACGCTCACACGGCTGCTCAATATGGGCGTGGCACCTTTCAACATCGCCTCTGCCGTCCATCTGATAATGGCACAACGTTTGGTGCGACGTCTGTGTGACGCCTGCAAGCAGCTCTTGGACATTCCAGAAAAGGCCCTATTGGCGTCCGGATTCGAGGAGCACGAAATCGACGACGTACAGATGTATGGACCGGTGGGTTGTGATGGATGTACAGAAGGCTACCGGGGGCGTGTCGCGGTGTTTCAAGTGATGCCGGTTTCCGAGCAGATGGGTAACATCATCATGGAAGGGGGGACCGAGCATGACATCGAGAATATGGCAAAGATGGAGGGTGCGGTGAGTCTGCGTAGTGCGGGCCTGCTCAAAGTAAAAAAAGGCCTCACCAGTCTAGAAGAAGTGGAAAGAGTAACGAACCTGTAACATGGCTAAGCGAGCGAAAAAACTGACTGAGTTCACCTGGGAAGGTACCGACGCGAAGGGCCGTCGAGTAAAGGGAGACAACGAGGCACCGAGCGCTGCTTTTATCAAGGCGACGTTGCGGCGGCAAGGCATCCGTCAAGTCAAGGTACGGAAAAAGCCCCGGCCGCTGTTCAGTATAAGAAGAGCCATCAAGGCAAAGGATGTCACCTTCTTCACCCGCCAGTTGTCTACCATGATCAGCGCCGGCATCCCGGTAGCCCAGTCCATTGATGCCATTGCCAGAGGACACGAAAACCCCAGTGTGCATGATTTGTTGACCTCGATTCGGCAAGAAGTGGAGTCAGGGACCAGTCTCAGTAACACCCTGATGCGTTATCCGCTGCATTTCGATCGCCTGTATACGAGTCTCGTCGCGGCGGGCGAACAGTCCGGCACGCTAGATGTCTTGTTGGAGAAAGTAGCGGCCTACAAAGAGAAAGTTGAAGCGTTGAAGGGCAAGGTCAAAGCAGCAATGATGTACCCCACTGCGGTACTCTTCGTTGCGGTGATCGTTGTAGCACTGTTGTTGATCTTTGTAATCCCGCAGTTTGAGCAATTGTTCCGTAACTTCGGTGGCGAGCTGCCGACTTTGACAGCAACCATTGTAGAGATGTCTCGATGGTTTCAAAAGTGGTGGCTATTATTTTTCGCCGGCTTGATCGGATCGATAGTTGCCATCGTGTATACGTACAAACGATCACCACAAATGCAGTTTGCCGTTGATCGCATCATGTTGCGACTGCCCATCTTTGGCTCGTTGTTAAAAAAAGCCACTATCGCGCGTGTTTCACGAACGCTATCCACTATGTTTGGCGCCGGCGTACCCCTGGTGGACGCGTTGGAATCGGTGGCATCGGCCTCGGGCAACCGTGTCTACTACAACGGAATACTCAACGTTCGCAATGAAGTCAGTACCGGTCGCACACTGGAGACATCTATGGCGCAAACCGGCTTGTTTCCAAGCATGGTGCTACAAATGGTCTCCACCGGTGAGGAATCGGGCGAATTGGAGCTCATGCTCGCGAAGATCGCCGAATTCTATGAGCAGGAAGTCGATGACGCTGTCGCCGCATTGAGCAGTCTGATCGAGCCAATCTTGATCGTGGTGCTGGGG